>NZ_DASZBY010000090.1:0-26370 GCF_035943795.1 Aliidongia sp.
CGAGATGGTGATGCCGGGCGACAACGTGGCGATGGACGTCGAGCTGATCGCGCCGATCGCCATGGACGAAGGTCTGCGCTTCGCGATCCGTGAAGGCGGCCGCACCGTCGGTGCCGGCGTCGTCTCCTCGATCCAGAAGTAAGTACAAAAGAAAGACGGTTTCCGCTTCACGGCGAAAACGAAAAACAAAGGGTCCCGGCGACACCAACCTCCGAGTACCGGGGTGAACGTCGCCAAACGAAGGACAGGGATGGGGGCGGTGTTCTGATCATCGATCAGACGGCACCGACCCCCCGCTCCCAGAACTGAAACGGAAGTCTGTTTTATGGACAGTCAAAGCATTCGCATCCGCCTCCGGGCGTATGACCATCGCGTGCTCGACCAGTCGACCAGCGAGATCGTAAACACGGCGAAGCGCACCGGCGCCCGCGTCCGTGGCCCGATCCCGTTGCCGACGAAAATCGAGAAGTTCACGGTCAACCGCTCGCCGCACATCGATAAGAAGTCGCGCGAGCAGTTCGAAATCCGCACCCACAAGCGCGTGCTGGACATCGTTGACCCGACCCCGCAGACCGTGGACGCGCTGATGAAGCTCGACCTGGCCGCCGGCGTCGATGTTGAGATCAAGATCTGATCATGCGCACAGGTCTCCTCGCCCAGAAGCTGGGCATGACCCGCATTTTCACGGCAGACGGCAACCACGTCCCCGTGACCGTGCTCAAGGTCGATAACTGTCAGGTCGTGGCCGTTCGCACCGAGGACAAGGATGGCTACACCGCCGTCCAGCTCGGCGTCGGCAAGGCCAAGGTCAAGAACGTGCCGAAGGCCGAGCGCGAGCGTTTCGCCCAGGCCAAGGTCGAGCCGAAGAAGAAGCTGGTCGAATTCCGCGTCAGCGCGGACGCCCTGCTCGAAGTCGGCGTCGAGCTGTCGGTCGAGCATTTCCTCGACGGCCAGTTCGTCGACGTGACGGGTACGACGATCGGCAAGGGCTTCGCCGGCGTCATGAAGCGCCATAATTTCGGCGGTCTTCGTGCCACGCACGGCGTCTCGGTCTCGCACCGTTCGCACGGCTCCACCGGTCAGCGCCAGGATCCCGGCAAGGTCTTCAAGAACAAGAAGATGGCCGGCCACATGGGCAACGTCCGGGTGACTACGCAAAACCTGAAGGTCGTTTCGACCGATGCGGCGCGCGGCCTGATCCTGATCCTGGGCGCCGTCCCGGGCTCGGAAGGCGGCTATGTGCTGGTGAAGGATGCGGTGAAGCGCAAGGCGCCGGCCGATCTTCCGTTCCCCGCCGCGATCAAGGCTGCCGAGGCTTCGGCCGAAGCGGCGAAGGGCGAATGATCATGAAACTCGCAGTCAAGAACCTGGACAACCAGGATGTCGGCTCGATCGATCTGGCCGAAGAGGTCTTCGGGCTGGCGGTCCGCAAGGACCTGCTCGCGCGCATGGTGAACTATCAGCTCGCCAAGCGTCGCTCCGGCAACCACTCGACCAAGCTCATCGGCGACATCGCCGGCACGACCAAGAAGCCGCATGCCCAGAAGGGCACCGGCCGCGCCCGCCAGGGCAGCCTGCGTTCGCCGCAGTTCCGCGGCGGTGCGGTGATCTTCGGGCCGCTCGTTCGCAGCCATGCGTTCGATCTGCAGAAGAAGGTCCGCAAGCTGGCGCTGAAGACGGCGCTCTCGTCCAAGCAGGCCGAGGGCAAGCTGATCGTGCTCGACAAGGCGTCGATCGATACCCCCAAGACCAAGGTCCTGGTCGAGCGCTTCGAGAAGCTCGGCTGGTCGTCGGTCCTGATCATCGACGGCCCCGAGCTCGACGAGGGCTTCGCCCGCGCCGCCCGCAACATTCCGAAGGTCGACGTGCTGCCGCAGCAGGGCGCCAACGTCTACGACATCCTGCGTCGCGACGTGCTGGTGCTCACTCAGTCGGCCGTCGAGCATCTGGAGGCTCGCCTGAAATGAGCAGGTTTCGCGTGATCCCACACGCCGTGCCGAAGGTTTCGGCCGAGCGTCTCTACGATCTGGTCCGCTCCCCCGTCATCACCGAAAAGGCGACGATGGCCTCGGAGTACAACCAGGTCACCTTCCGCGTGCCGCTCGATGCGACCAAGCGGGAAATCAAGCTCGCGGTCGAGACCCTGTTCAAGGTCAAGGTCACGGCAGTCAACACGATCCGGACGCTCGGCAAGATCAAGCGCTTCCGTGGCCAGCTGGGTAAGCGCGGCGACGAGAAGAAGGCCATGGTCACTCTCGCCGAGGGTTCCAAGATCGACGTGACCACGGGAATCTGACGCCATGGCACTCAAGACTTTCAAGCCGACCACGCCGTCACAGCGGCAACTGGTCATCGTCGACCGCAGCGAGCTGTGGAAGGGCGAACCCGTCAAGGCGCTGACCGAGGGTCTGCGCCGGCATGGCGGCCGCAACAACACGGGCCGCATCACGATGCGGCACGTGGGTGGCGGTCATAAGCGTCGCTATCGTCTGGTCGACTTCAAGCGTCGCAAGTTCGACGTCACGGCGACCGTCGAGCGTCTCGAGTACGATCCCAATCGTACGGCCTTCATCGCGCTCATCAAGTACCAGGACGGCGAACTCGCCTACATCCTGGCGCCGCAGCGCATCAAGGTCGGCGACATGGTCGTCTCCGGCGAAAAGGTCGACGTGAAGCCCGGCAATGCGATGCCGATGAAGAACATGCCGATCGGCACCATCATCCACAATGTGGAGATGAAGCCGGGCAAGGGTGGCCAGATGGCACGTTCCGCCGGCACCTACGCCCAGCTCGTCGGTCGCGATGCCGGTTACGCGCTGCTGCGTCTCGCCTCGGGCGAAGTGCGCATGGTGCGGGCCGAATGCATGGCCACCGTCGGCGCCGTGTCCAACCCGGACCAGAAGAACATCGTCGTCGCCAAGGCCGGCCGCTCGCGCTGGCTCGGCATTCGCCCGTCGGTTCGCGGCGTCGCCATGAACCCGGTCGACCATCCGCATGGCGGTGGTGAAGGCAAGACCTCCGGCGGCCGTCATCCGGTCACCCCGTGGGGCAAGCCGACCAAGGGCAAGAAGACGCGCCATAACAAGTCGACTGACGGTCTTATCGTCCGTCGTCGCAACGTCAAGTAACGGAGACCCGCTGTGGCACGTTCCGTTTGGAAGGGTCCGTTCATCGACGGCTACCTGCTGAAGAAGGCAGAGAAGTCGCGGTCCTCGACCCGCAATGAGATCATCAAGACCTGGTCGCGCCGTTCGACCATCTTCCCGCAGTTCGTGGGTCTGACGTTCGGTGTGTATAACGGGCATAAGTTCATCCCCGTGCTGGTGACCGAGAACATGGTCGGTCACAAGCTCGGCGAGTTTGCGCCCACGCGGACCTTCTACGGCCATGCGGCCGACAAGAAGGCGAAGAGGGGCTAACGAGATGAGCAAGCCACAAGCACCGCGCAAGGTCGAGGAAGTGGAGGCGTTGGCGTTCGCCAAGGCCATCCGCATCAGCCCGCGCAAGCTGAACCTGGTCGCGCAGACCATTCGCGGCAAGAACGCGAGTGCAGCGCTCGCCGAACTCACCTTCTCGCGCCGGCGCATCGCGCAGGACGTCAAGAAGGTGCTGCAGTCGGCGATCGCCAACGCTGAAAACAATCACCAGCTCGATGTGGATCGTCTCTACGTCAAGGAGGCGCACGTCGGACGTGCGCTGGTGATGAAGCGCTTCGTTGCCCGCGGCCGCGGTCGCGCTGCGCAGATTCAGAAGTTCTTCAGCAATCTCACGGTCATCGTCCGCGAGCGGGACGAGGAGCAGGCGTAATGGGTCAGAAGATCAATCCGATCGGGCTTCGGCTCGGCATCAATCGGACCTGGGACAGCCGCTGGTTCGCCCGCAAGGAATACGGCCAGATGCTTCATGAGGACCTGCGCCTGCGCAAGTACCTCATGACCCGCCTCAACCAGGCGGGCATCAGCCGTGTGGTGATCGAGCGTGCCGCCAAGAAGGCGCGCGTCACGATCCACACGGCACGTCCGGGCGTGGTCATCGGCAAGAAGGGCGCGGATATCGAGAAGCTGCGCCTCGAAGTCGGCAAGATGACGGGCAGCGAAGTCAGCCTGAACATCGTCGAGATCCGCAAGCCGGAACTCGATGCCAAGCTGATCGCCGAGGGCATCGCCCAGCAGCTCGAGCGTCGCGTCGCCTTCCGCCGTGCCATGAAGCGTGCGGTCCAGTCCGCCATGCGCCTCGGCGCCGGCGGGATCCGGATCAACTGCTCGGGTCGCCTGGGTGGTGCCGAAATCGCCCGCATGGAGTGGTATCGCGAAGGTCGCGTTCCGCTGCACACGCTCCGCGCGGACGTCGACTACGGGGTCGGCACGGCCAAGACCACGTACGGCACCTGCGGCGTCAAGGTTTGGGTGTTCAAGGGCGAGATCATCGCCCACGACCCGATGGCGTCGGAACGTAAGGCCGAAGCCGCCGCCGGCGAACCGCGCTCCGAGCGGGGCGATCGCGATCATCGCGACCGTCATCCGCGCGGCGATCGCGCCTAGTTTTCTGGTCCATGAGGTTTGAGCGGGGCCGGGTTGCCCGGTTACCGCTTGAATGATTTGTTAAAGAGGTCGATGACCCATGCTTAGTCCGAAGCGGACCAAGTACCGGAAGGCGTTCAAGGGACGCATTCACGGTTTGGCAAAAGGCGGTACGGCGCTGAATTTCGGTGCGTACGGCATGAAGGCGGTTGAACCGGGCCGGGTAACGGCACGTCAGATCGAAGCGGCGCGACGTGCGATCAGCCGGCATATCCGCCGCGTTGGTCGTGTCTGGATCCGTATTTTCCCGGATGTCCCGGTTTCGTCGAAGCCTGCCGAAGTCCGTATGGGCAGCGGCAAGGGCACGCCGGAGTTCTGGGTCGCCCGGGTGAAGCCGGGTCGCATCATGTTCGAGCTGGATGGCGTGCCGGCGGATACCGCGCGCGAGGCGTTCATCCTCGCGGCCGCGAAGCTCCCCATCGGCGTCCGCTTCGTCCAGCGTCTGGGCGAGGAGGCTTGAGATGAAGGCAAGTGACGTTCGGGCCAAGTCGGCCGACGAACTGAAGACCGAGTTGCTGGGTCTGAAGAAGGAGCAGTTCAATCTGCGCTTCCAGAAGGCCTCGGGGCAGCTCGAGAACACCGCGCGCGTGTTCACGGTCCGCCGTGACATCGCGCGGATCAAGACCATCCTGGCGGAGCGTGCAGCTCAGCCGGGCCGGGTGGAGTAGAGGACATGCCGAAGCGCATTCTGCAGGGCCTGGTGGTGAGCGACAAGCAGGACAAGACCGTCGTGGTCCGGGTCGAGCGTCGCGTCATGCATCCGGTCTACAAGAAGTTCATCACGCGGTCGAAGAAGTACGCCGCGCATGATGAGCAGAACACTTTCAAGATCGGCGACGTGGTTCGCATCGAAGAATGCCGACCGATCTCGAAGAACAAGTGCTGGGTCGTGCTGGCGGATACCGCCGCAACGCCGACTCAGGCTGGAGTGTAAAACATGATTCAGATGCAAACCAACCTGGACGTGGCCGACAACTCTGGGGCCCGCCGGGTGCAGTGCATCAAGGTGCTGGGTGGCTCCCATCGTCGGACCGCGACCGTCGGCGACATCATCGTCGTCTCGATCAAGGAAGCCATTCCGCGCGGCAAGGTGAAGAAGGGCGATGTGCATCGCGCCGTCATCGTGCGCACGGCCAAAGAGATTCGCCGCGTGGATGGCAGCGCCATTCGCTTCGACCGCAACGCCGCGGTCCTCATCAACAAGCAGGGCGAGCCGATCGGCACCCGTATTTTCGGGCCCGTGACGCGCGAACTTCGCGCCAAGAAGTTCATGAAGATCGTCTCGCTCGCGCCGGAGGTGCTCTGACCATGGCGGTGAAGATCAAGAAGGGCGACAAGGTCGTCGTCATCTCCGGGTCGGACAAGGGCAAGACCGGCGAGGTCCTGCGCTCGATCCCCACCGAGAACCGCGTGGTCGTCCAGGGCGTGAACCTGGTGAAGCGCCACACGCGCGCTTCGGCCACCAGCCAGGGCGGCATCATCGAGAAGGAGGCAACCATCCACGTCTCCAACGTCGCGCATGTCGATCCCAAGGACAACAAGCCGACCCGCGTCGGTTTCAAGCTCGTCGATGATCGCAAGGTCCGCATTGCCAAGCGGTCCGGCGAACAGCTCGACCGGTGAGGTGAGAGATGGCTGTCCGTTTTCAAGAAATCTACGAGTCGAAGGTCCGCGCCGCCCTTGTCGCCGAGTTCGGTTACAAGAACGCGATGGAAGTGCCCCGCATCGACAAGATCGTCATCAACATCGGCGTCGGCGAGGCCGTCCAGGACTCCAAGAAGGTCGATGCCGCCGTTCGTGACCTGACGCTCATCGCCGGCCAGAAGCCGGTCGTGACCAAGGCCAAGAAGTCCATCGCCACGTTCAAGCTGCGCGAGAACATGCCGATCGGCTGCAAGGTGACGCTCCGTCGCAAGCAGATGTACGAATTCCTCGACCGTCTGATCACCATCGCCCTGCCGCGCGTCCGCGATTTCCGCGGCGTCAACGGCAAGAGCTTCGATGGCAACGGCAACTATGCGCTGGGCCTCAAGGAACAGCTCGTGTTTCCCGAGATCGATTACGACAAGGTCGACGCCATGCGCGGCATGGACATCGTGATCTGCACCACGGCGAAGACCGATGAGGAAGCCAAGGCGCTTCTCAAGGGCTTCCAAATGCCGTTCGTGAACTGAGCGGCGAGGAACTCGACAGATGGCTAAGACTAGCTCCGTCAAAAAGAACCAGAAGCGCCAGAAGCTGGCCGACCGGTTCGCTGCCAAGCGTGCGCGGCTGAAGACGATCATCATGGACCGTGATGGCTCGCCGGAAGACCGCTTCGTGGCTCAGCTCAAGCTCGCCGCCCTGCCGCGCAACAGCGCCCAGGTCCGCGTGCGCAATCGCTGCGAATTGTCAGGCCGCCCGCGCGCCTACTACCGCAAATTCAAGCTTTCGCGCATTGCGTTGCGCGAACTCGCCTCGGCCGGCCAGATTCCTGGCATGGTCAAGTCGAGCTGGTAAGGGAGACTGGGTTATGACCATGAGCGATCCCCTGGGGGATATGCTGACCCGCATCCGCAACGGCCAGCGGGCGCGTTCGTCCAGCGTTAAGTCACCGGCCTCCCGGACCCGTGCGAACGTGCTCGAAGTACTGCGTCGCGAGGGCTACATCCGCGGCTTCAGCAAGGCCGACGTTCGTCCCGGCATCGCCGAGTTCGTCATCGAGCTGAAGTATCTGGACGGCGAGCCGGTCATCAAGGAAATCAACCGCGTGTCCAAGCCGGGCCGTCGGGTGTATTCCAAGATCGCCGAGTTGCCGAAGGTCTACAACGGCCTCGGCATCGCCATCCTGTCGACGCCGCGGGGCGTGATGTCTGATAACGAGGCCCGCGCTGCCAATGTCGGCGGCGAAGTCCTCTGCCGCGTGTTCTGAGGAAGCATCATGTCGCGCATCGGCAAATATCCCGTCCCTGTGCCGGCCGGAGTCGAGGTCACGATCGTTGACCAGCTCCTGACCGCCAAGGGCAAACTCGGCACCCTCAGCTTCCCCATCGCGGAGGAAATCTCCGCGGCGCTGGAAGACGGCAAGGTCGTGGTCACCCCCGTTCATGACACCAAGCGTGCGCGCACGCTGTGGGGCACGACACGGGCTCTCATCAACAACCTGGTGACTGGCGTCTCGGCCGGTTTCAGCGTCAACCTCGAGATCAACGGCGTCGGTTATCGCGCCGCGGTCAACGGCAAGGTGCTGAACCTTCAGCTCGGCTACAGCCACGACATCGACTTTCCGATCCCGGATGACGTCAAGATCTCTTGCGAGAAGCCGACGTCGATCACCGTACACGGCGCCGACAAGCAGCGCGTCGGTGCGGTTGCCGCGAAGATTCGGTCGTTCCGGAAGCCCGAGCCCTACAAGGGTAAGGGCGTCAAGTACGCGACCGAAACCATCCGCCGCAAGGAAGGCAAGAAGAAGTAAGGATTGGCGCCATGCTGAACACAAAATCCCTATTTCTGCGCCGGCAACAGCGGGTGCGGAATCGTTTGCGGGCTGTCTCGGGCGGTCGCCTGCGTCTCTCCGTGTTTCGTTCGTCCAAGCACATCTATGCGCAGGTGATCGACGACGCGAAGGGGGAAACCCTGGTTGCGGCTTCGAGCATCGACAAGACGCTCAAGGACGGGCTCAAGACCGGCGCGGATATCGCGGCGGCGGTGGCGGTCGGCAAGTTGCTGGCCACCCGTGCGTCGGAAAAGGGCATCACCACGGTGGTGTTCGATCGCGGCGGTTATCTGTTCCATGGCAGGGTCAAGGCCCTCGCCGATGCGGCCCGCGAAGGCGGGCTGTCGTTCTAAAGAAGGGCCGGGACGAACAAAATGGCACGTACACCAGGCGAAGGCCGCTCCGGCGGCCGGGGTCGCAGCGAATCCGATCGGCAGCCGCGCGATCGTGAGGAGAGCGAACTCGTCGAAAAGTTGGTTGGCATCAATCGCGTTGCCAAGGTCGTCAAGGGCGGCCGGCGCTTCGGTTTCGCGGCGATCGTGATCGTCGGCGACAGCAAGGGCCGCGTCGGTCATGGCACCGGCAAGGCGCGCGAAGTGCCGGAAGCGATCCGCAAGGCGACCGAGGCCGCCCGCAAGGCGATGGTCCGCGTTCCGCTGCGCGAAGGCCGCACGCTGCATCATGACATGACGGGCCATTATGGTGCCGGCAAGGTCGTGGTGCGCGCCGCACCGCAGGGTACCGGCATCATCGCCGGCGGCCCGATGCGCGCGATCTTCGAGGCTTTGGGCGTTCAGGACGTCGTGGCCAAGTCGGTCGGCACGTCCAACCCCCACAACATGATCAAGGCAGCCTTCGATGCGCTCGCCGGGGCGACGAACCCCCGTGCGGTCGCCGCCCGTCGTGGCAAGAAGGTCTCGGATCTGGTCGGCGGCAGCCGTGGCCAGGCCGAAGCCGCGGCTCGGGAGTGATCCTGATGGCGAAGAAGGCTGAAACTGAGGCGGTCGCCGAGAAGAAGACCGTCATCGTGACGCAGATCGGTTCGCCGATCGGCCGTCAGAAGGACCAGGAGGCCACGTTGAAGGGCCTCGGTCTCAACAAGCTCAACCGGACCCGCGTGCTCGAGGACACTCCCTCGGTGCGCGGCATGCTGACGAAGGTGCACCATCTGGTGCGCGTCGAAGCCGGCGAGTAAGGTAGGCATCATGACCAAGCTCAACGAGATCTCGGACAATCCGGGAGCGAACTACAAGTTCAAGCGCGTCGGTCGCGGCATCGGCTCCGGCAAGGGCAAGACCTCGGGCCGCGGCGGCAAGGGCCAGACCGCGCGTTCGGGCGTCGCAATCAACGGCTTCGAAGGCGGCCAGACCCCGCTGCATCGTCGTCTGCCCAAGCGCGGCTTCAACAACATTCATCGCCTGAACTACCAGGTGATCAATGTGGGCCGGCTGCAGGCCGCCGTCGAGGCGGGCAAGATCGCCAAGGGTGACACCGTCACCCCGGACAGCCTGATCGCGCTCGGCATGCTCGCCAAGCTCGAAGACGGCGTGCGTCTGCTGGCCAAGGGCACGCTCACCACCGCGCTCACGATCGAGTGCGCCGGCGCGTCCGAAGCGGCGGTCAAGGCGGTCGAGGCCGCTGGCGGCAAGGTCATCGTCAAGGTCAACGGCAAGCTTGTCGAGACCGAGGCGACGGCTGGCTAAAGCTCTCATGCGGCGGGGTGGGTGATCATCGCCCGCCCCGCCATCATGTCTATACCGTCGCTCGTCTCACCCGACGATTCCTGCCCCCAAGGAACCGCTTGAATGGCGTCTGCCGCCGAACAACTCGCCGCGAACATCAATTTTGGGGCCTTCGCCAAGGCGACCGAACTGAAGCAGCGGATCTGGTTCACGCTGCTTGCCCTCCTGGTCTATCGACTGGGTACCTACATCCCCATTCCGGGTATCGATCCCCAGGCGCTCGCTCAGATCTTCCAGCAGAGCGCCGGCGGCATCCTCGGTATCTTCGACATGTTCTCGGGCGGCGCGCTCGGCCGCATGTCGATCCTCGCCCTCAACATCACGCCCTATATCTCGGCCTCGATCATCGTCCAACTGCTGACCGCCGTGTCGCCCAGCATGGAAGCGATGAAGAAGGAAGGCGAATCGGGGCGGAAGAAGCTCAATCAGTACACCCGCTACGGCACGGTCGTGCTGGCGATCGTCCAGGCTTACGGCATCTCGGTCGGGCTCGAGGCGATGCGGGCCGGCGCCACCACGGCGGTCATGGATCCTGGCCTGGCGTTCCGCCTGGTCACGATGGTGACGCTGGTCGGCGGCACGATCTTCCTGATGTGGCTGGGCGAACAGATCACTGCGCGCGGCGTCGGCAACGGCACCTCGCTCATCATCTTCGCCGGCATCGTGGCCAATCTGCCGCATGCCCTGGCCGCCACGCTCGAACTCGGGCGGACAGGCGCCATCTCGACGCCGGTCATCCTGCTGTTCATCGTCATGGCGATCGGCGTCATCGCGTTCATCGTGTTCATGGAGCGCGCCCAGCGCCGCATCCTGGTGCAATATCCCAAACGCCAGATGGGCACCAAGATGTTCGGCGGGGAATCGTCCCATCTGCCGCTCAAGATCAATACCTCGGGTGTGATCCCGCCGATCTTCGCATCCTCGCTCCTGCTGCTGCCGGCGACCGTCGCGGGCTTCCAGTCGGCGTCGGGTGCCACGGGCTGGCTGGCCACGATCGCGGGCTATGTCGGCCACGGCAAGCCGGCGTACATGGTCCTCTATGTCGCGCTCATCGTCTTCTTTTCGTTCTTCTATACGGCCGTGGTGTTCAATCCGGCCGAGACGGCGGACAATCTGAAGAAGTACGGCGGCTTCATCCCGGGCATCCGTCCGGGCAAGAACACGGCGGACTATCTCGACTATGTGCTGACGCGCCTCACGGTGCTGGGTGCGGCCTACCTGTCGATCGTCTGCATCCTGCCCGAGATCCTGATCTCGGAATATTCCGTGCCGTTCTATTTCGGCGGCACCAGCCTGCTCATCGTGGTCAGCGTGACCATGGACACGGTCGCCCAGATCCACTCGCATCTGCTGGCGCACCAATACGAGGGACTCATCAAGAAGTCCAAGCTGCGCGGGAGGCGCGGATGAACATCATCCTCCTGGGTCCGCCCGGGGCAGGAAAGGGAACGCAGGCCGAACGTCTCGTCGAGTCGCGGGGCTTGGTCCAATTGTCGACCGGCGACATGCTCCGCGCCGCCGCCAGGACCGACACGGAAATCGGTCATCGGGTCAAGAAGATCATGGAGTTGGGGCAACTCGTCTCCGATGATGTGATGGTGGAGATGATCCACGAGCGCATCCTCGAGCCCGACTGCAAGAACGGCTTCATTCTCGATGGCTTCCCACGGACGGTCGTTCAGGCCGAAGCGCTGGACGTCATGCTGCGCAAGCAGGGCATGAAGCTCGACATGGTCATCGAGATGGCTGTGCAGGAGGCGGCGCTGGTCGAACGCATCGTAGGACGCTTCGCCTGCGCCAAGTGCAAGCACGGCTACCACGACAAGTTCCTGCCGACGAAGGTCCCGGGCGTGTGCGACGTGTGCGGTTCCACGGAATTCACCCGTCGCGCCGACGACAAGGCCGAGACGGTCCATGCACGCATGGAGGCCTATCGGGCCCAGACCATGCCGATTCTGCCTTATTACGAGGGGCACGGCATCCTGAGGCGCGTCAATGGCATGGCTGATATCGATGTCGTGACTCAAGAAATTGAGGCACAGCTTAGCAAACGGTGATGGGTCGCGGCCGCAAACGCGGTTGACTTGTCAATGAAAATTCATACACTGCGCGGCTCAATCAATCTGCCCCATGGCTGAGTGATCGCACAGTATTCTATCTTCGAGGAGTCGACGGCGTGGCACGTATTGCTGGCGTCAACATACCGAACCAAAAGCGTGTCGCCATCGGCCTCACCTATATCCATGGTATCGGGCGCGGAACGGCGGAACAGATTTGCGGCAAGGTCGGGATCCCGGCCGAGCGCCGCGTTCACGAGCTCACCGACGACGAGGTGCTGCGCATTCGTGAGCTCATCGACCGGGAATATACGGTCGAGGGCGATCTGCGCCGTGTCGTTTCGATGAACATCAAGCGACTGATGGACCTGGGCTGCTATCGCGGCCTGCGCCATCGCAAGGGCCTGCCCGTTCGCGGTCAGCGCACCCATACCAATGCCCGCACCCGCAAGGGTCCTGCCCGGCCCATCGCCGGCAAGAAGAAGTAAGCGGGTCGGAAGGACATCATGGCCAAAGCTGCAGCCGGCACTCCGCGCATTCGTCGCCGCGAACGGAAGAACATCACTTCCGGCGTGGCGCATGTGAATGCGTCGTTCAACAACACGGTCGTGACGATCACCGACGCGCAGGGCAACACCATCGCCTGGTCGTCGTCGGGCACGCAGGGCTTCAAGGGTTCGCGCAAGTCGACGCCGTACGCAGCCCAGATGGCTGCCGAAGATGCCGGCCGCAAGGCCATGGAGCATGGCATGCGGACGCTCGAAGTCGAAGTGAAGGGTCCGGGTTCGGGCCGCGAGTCGGCGCTGCGCGCGCTGCAGGCGGTCGGTTTCGCGGTGACCTCGATCCGCGACGTCACGTCGATCCCGCACAACGGCTGCCGGCCGCCGAAGCGCCGCCGGGTCTGAGCGTCAGTTCGGCGGCGTCGGGAATTTCCCTCGCGCGGCTGGAAGAAGTTCGGTCGATGGACCGCCGGCGGCGTAAAGCTGCGGCGGTCCGTCCCTTTCAATCGTCCGCCTGTCGATATCCAGGATTTCCGATATCGAAAAGCGGCACGTTCGGCATGAGGTTTCACTCGTGATTCAGAAAAACTGGCAAACCCTGATCAAGCCGAAGCAGCTCCAAGTCGAGCCGGGCGACGATGCCGCCCGCGTCGCGACCGTGGTCGCCGAACCCCTGGAGCGCGGCTTCGGCCTGACGCTCGGGAACGCGCTGCGCCGGGTTCTGCTGTCGTCCTTGCAGGGTGCGGCCGTGACTTCGGTGCAGATCGAGGGCGTGCTCCACGAGTTCTCGTCGGTCCCCGGCGTGCTTGAGGACGTCACCGACATCGTGCTCAACATCAAGGGCCTCGGCCTGCGCATGGGCGGCGACGGTCCGAAGCGGATGCGCCTGCGCGCAACCGGCCCGGGCGAAGTCCGCGCCAGCCAGATCGAGACCGGCCATGACATCGAGGTCATGAACCCCGACCTGGTGATCTGCACGCTCGACCAGGGCGCCAAGATCGTCATGGAATTCACGGTCGAGACCGGCAAGGGCTACGTGGCCGCCACGCTGAACCGCCCCGAGGATGCGCCGATCGGCCTCATCCCCGTGGACGCGTTGTTCAGTCCGGTGCGCAAGGTCAGCTACAAGGTCGAGAACACGCGCGTCGGTCAGGTCACGGACTACGACCGTCTGGCGATGCAGCTCGAGACCAACGGCGCCGTCACGCCCGAGGATGCGGTGGCGCTCGCCGCCCGGATCCTGCAGGACCAGCTGCAGCTGTTCATCAACTTCGACGAGCCGCGCCTGGCGACCGAAGAGAGCCGGCCGGCAGAGCTGCCGTTCAACAAGAACCTGCTCCGCAAGGTCGACGAGCTCGAGCTGTCGGTCCGTTCGGCCAACTGCCTGAAGAACGACAACATCGTCTACATCGGGGATCTGGTTCAGAAGACCGAGGCGGAGATGCTGCGCACGCCGAATTTCGGCCGCAAGTCGCTGAACGAGATCAAGGAAGTTCTGAGCCACATGGGCCTCCATCTTGGTATGGAAATCCCGAACTGGCCGCCCGAGAACATCGAAGAATTGGCCAAGCGGCTCGAAGAGCCGTACTGAGACATTACGGCCCGCTAGGCCGCGAGGGAGTTAGTTATGCGTCACGGAATGAGCGGTCGTAAGTTCAGCCGCACCTCATCGCACCGCAAGGCCATGTTCGAGAACATGGCGGCGGCGCTGTTGAAGCACGAGCAGATCACCACGACCCTGCCGAAGGCGAAGGACCTGCGTCCGATCGTCGAGAAGCTGATCACGCTCGGCAAGCGCGGGGGCCTGCATTGCCGGCGCCAGGCGCTGTCGATGCTCCAGGACACGACGGTCACCGAGAAGCTCTTCTCGGCGATCGCCGAGCGCTACAAGGAGCGCCAGGGCGGCTACATCCGCATCGTCCGGGCGGGCTTCCGCTATGGCGACAGCGCGCCGATGGCCGTCATCGAGCTGGTCGATCGCGATCCGGCCGCCAAGGGCCTGGATTCGGGCCCGGTCGCCGAGACCGAGGCCGAAGCCGCCTGATTTTCGACGAGGGCGCCCGCGTCCTCTCGGAAATTCGAAAGACTTGACGTCAGGCCCGGGTGCATCAGCGCTCGGGCCTTTCGTCGTTCGGGCAACGATGCCCGCGGCCGCCGTTCAGAACCAGCCTGCGGCCTTGAGCGCGGGAGCGTGCGTCCTGCTGACCGGCGCCACCAGGCCGCCGGCCAATCCGGCTTCGCCCACGCCGCGCCGCCAGCGGACCGTCTCGATCGCATCGGCGGCGATCCACCAGGACCGATGGGTGCGAAAGCCATGGGCGCCGGCCAACTCGGCCAAGGCATCGGCGAAACGCAACGTCACCAGTTCCGAGCCGGCGTCGGTATGGACGCGCAGGTAATGGTCGTAGGCCTCGACCGCGATCAGCCGCGCCGCGCGCCGCCTGGCCGACAGCCGGCTGCGGAACGCAGCTTCCGCTTCCGGTAGAGGCAGCGCCACGACGGTGCGGGTCTCGATCACCGTCCGCGGCATGCGCCATGTCAGCGCCCGGAACGCCATCACCGCGACCGAGACGACGAACACCTGCCACAGCAAGCCGAAGAAGCCGGGCGAACGGACCCATTCCTTGGCGACCAAATCGCCGACCATCATGACGAACAGGGTGACGAGCGGGCTCATCAACAGGCTGCTCAAAGCCAACCGCAGCCAGAACGAGCGGGTCCGGCTCGTCAGCATCCCATCGATCACCACGCCGATCGCGCCGCCGCCAACGATGCACAGCACCCAATAGACGAAGCGGATGTCGGCCGGGATGGCGTCGGTGCCATAGGGGCCGATGACACCCATGAACAGGCCCGCAATGCCCAGCAGCGCCAACTCCGCGGCCGCTCGTCGCCAGACGGGTCGAAGGTCGAAACGCCTCATCCTATCGTCGGCCGGCCGGTCGTTTCACGGCCGGTTCCATTCGCGAAGGAACTGCACCGCTCGCGGGGTTGCCGTGGCGCGGGACCGCGGCAACCGGCACCTTCGGCGCGACATCTGGGGGATGAACGACATGAACCGTCGCGTGATCTGGAGCCTTTGGGGATTGGCCGCCGTGCTGAGCGCCGGCGTGGCGATCTTCTCATATCGATACCTGCTGCGGGTCGGCCCGCTTTCGCCCGACATCCTGGCCAATCTGTATCATCGCCCCTGGCTCGACGTCCATGTGGCGGGCGCCGCGACCGCGCTGCTGGTCGGGCCGTTCCAATTCCTGGCGCGGCTGCGTACGCGGCACCGGCTGCTGCACCGCCGCCTTGGGCGGCTTTATGTCGTGGGATGCCTGGCCGGCGGCGTGGGCGGCTTCGTCATGGCCTTCGGCTCGACGGCCGGGCCGATCGCGACCGTCGGCTTCGCCAGCCTGGCGGCGACCTGGATCTGGGCCAATGTCCAGGCCTGGCGCCTGGCTGTCGCCCGCCGCTTCGACGCACATCGTGCCTGGATGATCCGGTCCTTCGCCATGACCTTCGCCGCCGTGATGCTGCGCCTCTACCTGCCGCTGTTCCCGCTGCTGGGCGTCTCGTTCGTCGACGGCTACCGGGCCGTCTCGTTCCTCAGTTGGGTCCCAAACCTCATCCTGGTCGAGCTCTACCTGCGCGGCGCCTTCGCGCGGCGACCGATCCTGGTTCAGGCGGCGGAATAGTCCTGGGCGCCTGACCGGCGCAGATGGCGTTTCTCCTCTGCCGTCACTGGGATCGGAGCGATGCTCGCGTTCCATCCTGCCTGAAGCAACGCCGTCAGATTGGCGTAGGCAATCAGCGCCGACGGGGTGCCGCAGGCCCGGGTGACCGACCAAAGCGCGCTTTGATCGAGCATCCAATGTCGCCCGCTCCGCAACATGCGCCCGAGATAGCGCGTCAACAGCGTCAGGAAATGCCGGGCCGCAGGGCTTGCGGCCAGATGGACGGCGACGGCCGAGCAGCGCAGGGGCGGGAAGGGACTGCCGGTTTCGAACAAGGCGACATCGAACGGGCTCGCCGCGTTCGTGATGGTGACGATCGGTTGCAGGAACGTGATGTCGATATCCGTTAGCAGGAGCGGCATTCGGTAGTGCGCGATCAATGCCGGTGCCATCAGGAAACGGGCACAGGCGCAATAGACGGGGAATGCTCCGTCGATGCCGGCGACTTGCCGGCTGACGTGCAGCCGCGGCTCTTCCCGCGCCAATTCGCTCAAAAGCGCATCCGTTTCGCCGTCGGGAGCGACCACATGAAGATGCAGCAGCATGTTCGGCGCGGCCGTCTCCTGGAACGAGCGCACGAAGGCGCGCGAGAAGCGTTTGGCATAGCCGGCGTCGGCGGCGGCAACCACGACCCGTTCGCCGCCCAAAACGCGAACCGGCTCAAGCATGACCGGCGGCGGCGTTTCCGGTTCCTGGAGTGCCAGAATCTCGGCGGCCAAGCCAAGCTGCTCCGCCTGATTGACGATTTGCGGATAGTTGCGGCGTTGAAATTCCATATCGCGCGTTACGAAATCCTTGATCGCAGGCACGATCTGGAACGCGCGTCTGATCAACTCGACCGCCCGATCGGATTCCTCGCGGGCGGCGGCGATCCAGCCCTGCAGCATCAGCGTCACAGGCGTGAAGATATGGTTTGTCGGGATTTGGGCCGTGAACGCCTCCACGGCATCGACCTGCCCCATGAGCAGCAGGCGTCCGAGGCCGTCGAACGTCAGGCTCATCCCGTCGCCGGCGACCTGGTGTCGTTGCTCGAGCACGTGAAGCACCTGAGCGTGCCGGCCGAATTCGACGAGGATGGCCAGCAGATCGAACCATCGTTGCAAGTCAGCCGGTGATTGCTGGACCGTCTCGAGAGCGCGCTGGATTCGTTCGTCCGGGGAGTTCATCGAAGAAGGCTCTCTTCCAGGCCCCCCAATCCTGGATTGAGCGGGCGTTAGCCTCCCTCATACACAGTATAGTTGTCTGTGGCGATATTTTCAGCGGGAGGTCGTGACTCGGCCACGAAGTGCGGATGGCGCCGTCGGCGCGCTTCGGAACCTTCCCGACGACAGAGCGTCTGTCGAATGCTGGCCTGGGAGGTTGTCGATATGCGGATGCATCTGTCGTTGCTCATCGCCGTGGCTTTGAGCGTTACCCTCGTGTCGGGCGCCGACGCGGCCCAGCACCATCGCAACCGGACCCATGCCGCGCATGCGAGCCACAAGCAAAAGGGCAGGATCTCCTATTACACCCCGAAGCTCGCCGGTAGGAAAATGGCGAATGGAGAGGCGTTCCGGCCCGAGTCGAATGCGGCGGCGAGCAAGGTGTTGCCGCTCGGCACGAAGGCGAAGGTCACCAACCTGGAAAACGGCAAGAGCGAGACGGTCGAGATCAAGGATCGCGGCCCGACCACGCCCGGCCGGGTGATGGACGTCAGTCCCGCGACCGCGAAAAAGCTCGACATGAAAAAGGATGGTACGGTGCCGGCCGAGATCACGCCGATTGCCGAACCGAAACCCTGAGCGGCCGGATCGCCGCAGCCCATCGACAGCGGTTCCGCTGCGGCCCGCCGAACCTTTCTGTCGCCGGAAGAACGTCCTCTGCCAGGGATCGAGCCTCAGACCATGCCGGAGCTTCCGATCGAGGCGTTCCATTTCGTCGATGCGGTGAACTGGGCGTCGGTTGAAACCGAAGGCCTGCATAGCACCGACACGCTGCTGCGGATGGCGGCATTCCCGCCGGACGTCGTCGCGGCGGCGCGGAACTGGCGGTCGGCCGGCTTGCTGCTGCCGAACGGGCGGTACATCCGCGATCAGCGGCCGATGCCCGCGGCGGCGCTGGGACCCAGCCTCGACGACGGGCTGGCCCCGGCGGACTGGTACGAGTTGTTGAATACCTGCGTGTTCTTCTGGCTTTCCGCAGACCGGGCGGCCAATCATCGTCGCGCGCTCCGTCATCGTCCTCAGATGCTGATCCGTCTCGATGCGCGGCGGCTGGCGGCCGCCTATGCCGATATCGCCTGTGTCAGTCCGTTCAATCTGGGCAACGCCCGCCGGCAGCCCGCCCGGCGCGGGCTGCGCAGCCTCGTTCCTGTCGATGTGTGGCAGAAGACGGCTTGGCAGACCGAGCGACCGCCGCCGACGGCGATGCGGTCGCCCAGCCATAAACCGGCGGAACTCGTCCTCAGAGGGAGCGTGCCGGATTTCCTGCGCTACGTGACCGCGATCGAGGCGTTGCCGGCGTACTGACGGCGGCTTCCCTCAGCTTTCTTCCGTTTCCGCCTGATAGCTCGCGGCCGTCGGCAATACGGCCTCGCCGGCCAGCCAGCGGCGCTCGGCATCGGGATCGGCCCAGGCGGCGAGCAGCGCGGCGGTCAGTTCCAGCGACTGGCGCGGCGCGCCGGCATCCTCGAAGGCGTAGCTGCGGGTGTGGGAGACCACGTTCGTCAGCATGTTGGCAGCCGTCGGCTGCGGCACGTCCCGGCCGACGCCGTCATGTACCGCCTCGCACCGGCCGAGGTCGAGCGACAGGTAGCCCTGGCACGGCGTCGGCCGTGCGGCATGGCCAAGGCATGCCATGGTCTGCGGATCCTGAACGGGGCAGGCGATGCGCAGGCGATGGCGCGCGAGTGGTTCCAGGCCATGGCCGCGTGCGTCGGCCGCTGCGGCCCGCGCCTTGATCGCGGCGACCGTCTCGGCCGGCTGGGTCCGTTCCAGATAATCCACGAGGGCGAAGGTCTCGTCCGGCGTCACGTCGATGGTCAGGGTGCAGCAGACGCCGCAGCCCTTGGCGCAGGCGACCCGGGTGCCGGCCTGTTCCAGCGCCGGAAACACCGGGGCCATCTCGTGGTCGAGGATCGCGATCCGTTCCTGGGCCATGGCTGCCGATAGACCCGGGCGCAGGCCATGGCGCTGGATCACCGTTTCGAGCCGGGCCTTGGCCCGTTCATAGACGCCGAGCAGGAATTGCTGGGCCTCTTCGGGCAGGTCGGCGGTCTTGGTTCCGGTCATGCGTTGCTCATCCGGTCATTCCCCGCCGGTCAACAGGCGCCCGCCACGCTAGGGCAGGTGTCCCGGGAGTATGACCGAAATCGCGCCTTGAAGGCATCGCAAGCGTGAGCGCGAACTTCCTTTGCCACAGCGCGCGTGTCGGCGCGTTCCGCGCATCCGTTGACAAGAAAATGTTATCTTGGTACATAGATAACATGAAGACCATCGATCGCGTTCAGACGGGCGTGCGGCTCGAGCGCCGCATGCTGAAGGTCCTGAAGGGCCTTGCCGAGTATCTGGATCTATCGCTGGGTGATCTGATCGAGGGCATCGTGCTCCATGCTTTCGATGCGAAGCTGCCATTCCCGGAAGCCACGTTGCGCCAGATCGAGGCGTTGAAATCGATCTACGGGTTGGAGCTCTCCGCGGCAGATGCCCATCGGCTGGTCGAAGGGGCGGGCAGCGATGACATTGCCTGATGATGGCGGGTCGGCGATCGCGCTCTTTCGCGCTGGCGCGCTCGATCCCGCCGGCTTCCGCCACCGCGATCACGTGCGGGTCGCCTTCGAAATGCTGCGCCGGTCGCCCTTCCTGGAAGTGGCACCAGTCTATGCCGATGGCCTGCGGGAACTGGCTGCCCGCGCGGGCCGGCCCGGCGCCTACCACGAGACCATCACCATAGGGTTCCTGGCGCTGGTCGGCGAACGACTTGCCGCGGGCAGCGACGAGGATTTCGCGCAGTTCGAGCGGCGCAATCCCGACCTGTTCGACAAAGCCGTGCTGCGACGCTGGTACAGTGCCGAGCGTCTGGGTTCCGTCGCTGCCCGCCGGACCTTCCTGCTGCCGGAGCCGCGATGGACATGAGCCTTGTCGACGCCGCCCGGGCCTATCGGCTCCTCTTCGTCGCCGTCATCGTATGCTGAATGCAGCCGGCCGCTCAGCTCGCCAGTCCGGCGGTGAAGCCGATCGCCTCCATGAGCACCGCCAGCCCGGCGAACGCTACGAAGAGGCCGCTCATCAGCCAGGTCTCGATCTGGTCGATGGTCGATGGTGTCGGCCGGGTCGGCGGCGACCAGGGCCGGATCACGGGTCGCGGCACGGGCCGCGGGCGCACGAGGCGCCGCCGGGCTGTGCTGGAGCGAAGGCTGCTCGATCGGCGCGGGACGGGAGGTGCGAATTTCAGGGCTATGTCGTTCATGGTCGTCTTCCTCAAGCCTTTGGGGGGAGCCGAGACCTGGTGGCAGGTCTCGGGCCTGCTTAACCGGCGGTCCAGAAGGCGCGGAGTTCCTGGTTGAACTCGGTCGCCCGTTCCTCCGGAAAGAAAATCCGCGCGCCGTCCAGCTCGACGCGCCGCCGGGTTCCGGGGATGGTTTCGGCAAGCCAGCGCGACCAGCGGACGTCGAAATAGAGGTCGTCCGTACCCCAGACGATCAGCGTCGGCGCCGTCAGCCGCCGCAGCTTCGCCTCGATGGCCACGGTGTGCCGACAGTCCCAGGTCGCGAGGAAGCGTTGCAGGTCCTGTGTCCGCTGCTCGGTCTTCACCAACGGGCGCAGGTAGGTCTCGATGGTCTCGTCGCTCACCTGTTCGGGATGTTCGTAGGCCGGCCCGAGCGCGCCCGGCGAGCGATAGAGGCTCTTGTCGGCCAGCATCGCCTCGAGGGTTGCGTGAAGACCGCCGCCGGCCGCCATCGCCAGGAACGGTTTGAACGCTTCCGGCGGCCAATTGTCGTGCACGTCGCAATCGGTCAACGTCAGGCTGCGCACGCGCGACGGGTTGTTGGCCGCGAAGATCTGCGCGATGCCGCCGCCGCTGTCGTTGCCGACCAAGTCGACCGCGTCGATCCCGAGCGCATCGAGAAACTCGCCGAGCATCTTCGCGTTGGCGGTCACCGATACGTCCTGGTCCGGTGCCACCTCGGTATCGCCGTGGGTCATCAGGTCGATGGCGATGCAGCGGCGCAGATCGGCAAGGCCCGCCAGCTGGTGTCGCCACAGGTGGCCGTTCAGCAGCACGCCATGGACGAACAGCGCCACCGGCCCCGTTCCCGTTTCGCGATAGCCGATGCGGCCGGAGGGCGTATCGACGCTATGCTTCGTTGCGGCCGGATGATGGACGGGCATGGCTCAGCCCTCCCGGCCGGTCGTGGAGGCATGGGCCTCCTTCAGTGCCACCGCGCACTCATCGCAGCAGACTTCCACGGTCCGGCCGCCAACGGTCACCCGGGTGATGCCAGCCTCCAGCGGGCAGTCGCAGGCCGAACAGGTTTTCTGGGTCATGGTTCCAATCTCCGTCTCCGCCCGACGTCCGGGCGAAGAGGAAGAAATCATTCCGGCGGGGCCGGCCGCTGTCGGAATCTTTAGCGATCTGCCGGCCCGAAACGGGTCAGCGCAAGGCGGCCGAGCGCTGGAATTCCGCCGGCGTGCGGCCGTAGGCCTGCTTGAAAGCCGCGCTGAAATGGCTGTGGCTCGAGAAGCCCAGATCGAGCCCGAGTGCGGTCAGATCGTCGTAGCGGCCGAGCAGGTCGAGGGCGCGCGCCAGCCGCAGCCGCAGTTGGTAGCGATAGAGCGGCACCGCCTCGACCTCCTGGAACACCTGGGTCAGGTAGACGGGCGACACGCCGACCTCGACGGCGATCTCGGCCAGCGTCCAGCGGCGCGCCAGGTCCGAGGACAGCACCAGCTTGGCCCGGTCGACCAGCTTCTGCCGTCCGACGCTGGCCCCTGCCGCATGCGAGGTCCGTTCGCCCAGCGCGCGCCGGACCAGGGTCAGTGCCAGGGTTTCGGCTTCCAGGGTTTCGACGGCCTTGCGGCGCAGGCTGTGCCGCAGCAACGCGACCAGGACCTGGGCACGCGGATCGATGCGCCGGCGCTGTCGCAGGAATGCGACGGTGCCGCCGTCGCGCAGCTGCTCCTTCGGCGCCAGTTCGCGCAGGATGGGTTCGCTGACCGATAGCGACAGGCACGCGTCGCCGCCATCGACCGGATGGCTGATCCGGTACTCTTCCGCCTGGTTGAAGACCAGCAGCTGGTTGGCTTCGGCCACCGCGTCGCTGCGGCCCAGATGGCGCACGAAGACGCCGCGATAGGGGAACACCAGAGCGGTCGCCTGGGCGCATTCCTCGGCGCTCTTGTGCCGGCAACCGCCGACGCAAACGAAATCCCTGACCGTGAGGGTATCCGTATCGAGCAGCGGATCGATCGAGGAGTCGGTCATCGGCTTTCCTGGTCCGGGCGGCAAATGTCCGCGCGGTGATGCGGGCAGGGCAGCCGTGCCGTGCTGGTGCTGCGCGCGGACATTGCCTAGATTGGTCGCCAGCCATGATACGCCCGTCGTTCGTCCTCGTCCTGCTCTTCGTGTTTCCGGTCGCGGCACCGGCGGCCGACTCGCGTGCCGTGCCGGCGGCGGCGGCGCAGGTCGTGCTGTCCTATGCCCCGGTCGTGCGCAAGGCGGCGCCGGCCGTGGTCAATGTCTATACCCGTGCCTCGACGGACGCCGGTGCGGCGGCGGCGGTGCGGCGCGATCCGGCCTACCGCCGGTTCTTCGCCCCCGGCGAGGACCGGCTCGGCCATTCGCTGGGTTCTGGCGTGATCGTCGATCCCAACGGCACGATCGTCACCAACCAGCATGTGGTCGAGGATGCCGGATCGATCGTCATCGTGCTGTCGGACCGCAGGGAATTCCCGGCCGAGCTGGTCCGCGGCGACGACCGGACCGACCTGGCCGTGCTCAAGATCAATACCGGCGGCGAGTTGCTGCCGTTCCTGGCGCTCAAGGATTCCGACGAGCTCGAGGTCGGCGACATCGTGCTCGCGATCGGCAATCCGTTCGGCGTCGGCCAGACGGTCACGTCCGGTATCGTCTCGGCCCTCGGCCGCTCGGTCGACGGCATCAACGACTATCGCTCGTTCATCCAGACCGATGCGGCGATCAATCCAGGCAATTCCGGCGGGGCGCTGGTCAGCCTGGACGGCCGGCTCGCCGGCATCAACACCGCACTCTATTCCGAGGGCGGCGGTTCGGTCGGCATCGGCTTCGCCATCCCCAGCGACCTGGTGCGCGCCGTCCTCACGCCCAGCGAAGGTGTCGGCCACCGCATCGTGCGGCCGTGGCTCGGCGCCACCGGCCATACCGTGACGGCGGGTACGGCGCGCCGGCTGGGCCTCAGTCATCCCTCGGGCATGCAGATCGAGAATATCGTCCCGCTCGGTCCGGCGGCCGAAGCCGGCATTCAACCGGGCGATGTCATTCTGTCGATCGACGGCAAGCCGGTCGCCGACGAGGACGGCCTGCGGTTCCGCTTCGCGACCTTGCCGGTCGGTGCCACCGCCAAGCTGGGCATCTGGCGCGGCGGCGAGGCGCTCGATCTCGACATCCGTTTGTTGGCACCGCCGGAGACGCCGCCGCGCAAGGTCACCCAGCTGCGCGCCGGGCCGTTCCAGGGCATCACGGTCGCTAACCTGTCGCCGGCCCTGGCCGACGAACTGCGCACCGACGAGGTGGCGGGGGTCATCGTGCTGGACGTGCCGCGCGGCGGGCCGCACCTGCGCCTGTTCGTCGGCGACGAGCTGCTCGATCTCAACGGCCAGGCGATCGCCGACGTCGGCCAGCTCCAGTCATTGCTGCCGCGGCTCTCGGCACCTTGGCGGGCGACGGTCCGGCGTGACGGCCGCACCGTGCATCTGGCAGGCAGCTGAGCGTGGCGCCCACCCTGTTCGAAGCCCAGGCGCCCCGGCCGCTCGCCGACCGCCTGCGGCCGCAGACGCTCGCGGACGTGGTCGGCCAGGATCATCTGCTGGCGCCGACCGCGCCGATCGGCCGGATGGTCGCCGCCCACCGCCTGGCCTCCATGGTGCTGTGGGGGCCGCCCGGCTGCGGCAAGACGACGATCGCGCGGCTGCTGGCCGACCAGACTGACCTGGAGTTCGAGCCGCTGTCGGCCGTGTTCTCCGGCGTGGCGGACCTGCGCAAGATCTTCGAGACGGCGAAGCGGCGGCGCGAGGCCGGACGCGGCACCTTGCTGTTCATCGACGAGATCCATCGCTTCAACCGGGCCCAGCAGGACAGTTTCCTGCCCTATGTCGAGGACGGCACGGTCGTGCTGATCGGCGCCACGACCGAGAACCCGTCGTTCGAGCTGAACGGCGCGCTGCTGTCGCGCGCCCAGGTCTTCATCCTGAAGCGCCTGGATCAGGCGGCGCTCGACATCCTGGTCGCCCGAGCCGAGGCGATGGTCGGCCACGCCCTGCCGCTGGATGAGGACGCGCGCCATGCGCTGCTCGCCATGGCCGACGGCGACGGTCGATATCTGCTGAATCTGGCCGAGGAAGTGGCGCTGCTGCCGGCCGATACGGCGCCGCTCGATCCGAAGCGGCTGGCCTCCCAGGTCCAGCATCGCGCGCCGCTCTACGATAAGGCGCAAGAGAGCCATTACAACCTGATCTCGGCCTTGCACAAGTCGCTGCGCGGGTCCGATCCGGATGCCGCACTCTATTGGTTCGCCCGCATGCTGACCGGCGGCGAAGACCCGCTCTATGTCGTCCGCCGGCTGGTGCGCTTCGCCAGCGAGGACATCGGCATGGCCGATCCCAACGCGCTCGTGCAGGCGATGATGGCCTGGGATGCGTACGAGCGGCTGGGTTCGCCCGAGGGGGAGCTGGCTATTGCGCAGTGCGTCGTGTATCTGGGCACCGCACCAAAGTCGGTCGCCGTCTACAAGGCGCAAGGGGCGGCGATGCGGGCAGCCAAGAAGACCGGCTCGTTGATGCCGCCGATGCATATCCTGAACGCGCCGACCAAGATGATGCGCGAGCATGGTTACGGCGCCGGCTATGCCTATGATCCGGACACGGAAGACGGCTTTTCCGGCCAGAATTATTTCCCCGACGGCATGGCCCGCGAGGAATTCTATCACCCGGTCGACCGCGGCTTCGAGCGGGATATCCGCAAGCGGCTCGACTATTGGGACAAGCTGCGCCGACGCAAGGCCGGCGAAGGTCCCGCGACAGGAGAAGACGAGCGATGAGCGGTGTACGCCTCATCCAGGTGTCGGACGAAGATTCGGACATCAGGCTCGACCGCTGGTTCAAGCGGCAATACCCGGGCCTGAGCCACATCCGGCTCGAAAAGCTGCTGCGCACCGGCCAGGTGCGCGTCGATGGCGGCCGCGTCAAGGCGGCGACCCGGCTGGCTGCCGGCTCGACCGTGCGCATTCCGCCGCTCGATGAATGGGCAGAGGCGCCGCTTCCGCCGGACGATCGCCAGAAGCCGGGCCCGAAGCCGCCGAGCGAAGCCGAGAACGAGAAGCTGCGCCAGATGGTGCTGTATCGCGACAAGGACGTGATCGCGATCAACAAGCCCCACGGCCTGGCCGTGCAGGGCGGCACCAACATGACCAAGCATGTCGACGGCATGCTGGACGCGCTGATGTTCGATTCGAAGGAACGCCCGCGCCTGGTCCACCGGCTGGACAAGGACACGAGCGGCGTGCTGCTGTTGGCGCGCTCCGCCAAGGCTGCCGCATGGCTGGCCGAGGCCTTCCGCGAGAAGACGGCGCGCAAGACCTATTGGGCCGTCGTCGCCGGCGTGCCGCGGCCCCACCGCGGCAAGATCGACCTGCCGGTCGGCAAGGGCGTCGATGGCGCGCGCGAAAAGATGGTCGCCGACGAGGACGAGGGCCGCTGGGCCGTGACTTATTATGCGGTGGTCGAGCAGGCCGCGCAGAAGGTCGCCTGGCTGGCCCTGATGCCGATCACCGGCCGCACCCACCAGCTGCGCGTCCATTGCGCCGAGATCGGCTCGCCGATCCTGGGCGACGGCAAGTACGGTGGCGACAAGGCCGTGCTCGACGGCATCGACCATTCGCGCAAGCTGCACCTGCATGCCCGCTCGATCCGGCTGAACCGCCCGGACGGCGGCGTGCTGGAGGTGACGGCGCCGCTGCCGGCCCACATGCAGACGACCTGGAAGTTCTTCGGCTTCGACGCGAAGCCCGACAGCGATCCGTTCCTCGAGCTCGACCTGGATTGAGCGTGATCCGGCAATCCCGTCT
>NZ_DASZBY010000091.1:0-42232 GCF_035943795.1 Aliidongia sp.
CCTGTTCCATGTCGTGCTCGTGCTGCTGCTGATCTTCGCCGGTGGGCGTAGCGGCAGCCGCGGGCCGGGCCAGCCGATCCCGGTCCAGCTGGTCCTGATGCCACCGCAGGACATGCCGATCTCGCCGCCTCCGCCGCCCCCACCACCGCCTCCCCCACCTCCGCCGCCACCACCACCCCAGGCGAAATCGCCGCCACCGCCGCCGCCTCCCCCGCCACCGGGCCGCCTCGCGTCGGCCGACATGGGACAGGTGAAGGGCGACGAGCAGGCGAAAACCAAGGCGGACGACCAGGCGGCCGGCGAACGGAAGGACAAGCAGGGCGCCGCCGGTCCGGAAGCCGGCCAGACCGAGCCGGACAAGCAGCAGAGCGACGCTGGCGCCACCAAGCCCGACCAGACGGAAAAGAAAGAGAGCGAGGCGCCGGAACAGGAGTCGCCAAAGGACGCGCGCGACCAGATCGCGGCCGCCGGCGCCGTGCCGCCGCCCCCGCCAAAACCCGCACCGCCGACCGACGCGCTGAAGGGTCCGGAACCGAAACCGGCGCCCCATCCGCAACTGAAGCTGGGCGGCAGCCTTGCGCAGACCGTTCATCCGGAGGCGCCAGCCCACGTGGAATCGAAGGCGGCGAAAGTCCCCGGTCCGAACGCGACCCAGGACGAATACGTCAGCTATCTGAACGACGTCATGAACGAGCACGTCTATGGCCTGCCGAACTCGGTGCAGGTCCAGGGCCATGGGCTGATGCTGGTCGAGGTCCTGATCCGACGGAACGGCGTCATCGTCTGGGCTACGATCCGGCAAACCTCGGGCAATCCCTCGCTCGACGCGCAAGTGAGGGGCGCCATCGAGTCGATCGGTCGCTTTGCGCCCATCCCTGCCTATATACAAGAACGGGATACGATCTCGGTGACCAAGTCGCTGATCTTCCCGAGGCCAGCCGAGTTACGGTAACGAAGAGGCGCTGCAACCGTTCGTTAGGAGCTTTCGACTTATCGTCGTCCGTTCCCCATTGACGAGACGAAGCCATGACCAAGGACGCGTCCGCCGGCGTCGCCGGTGCCGGCATCAGCATTCCCGATCAGATCGCCGCCGTCGCGCGTACGCCGGGCGCGACCGGCGGCCATGAATTCGCCTCTCTCTTGGCCCAGGTCGCGGGCGAGAGCGGGTTCAAGCCCCATGCCGTCAACAAACAGACCGGCGCCGCCGGCCCGTTCCAGTTCGTCAAGAACACCTGGCTGTCGCTGATGAAGGAGCATGGGCAGGCAATGGGCGTGAAGCCGGGCCTGCTGGCCCAGATCAAGACCGGGGCGAACGGCCGTCCCACCATCGCCGACCCACAGGCGCTGAAAGAAGTGCTCGACCTGCGCCACGACATCAGCCTGTCGGCCAAGATGGCGGCGAAATACCTGGACGAGAACAAGACCCACCTGTCCCGTATCCTGCACCGGGAAGCGAACGAGGCCGAAGTGCAGATCTCGTTCCTGCTGGGGGCGAGCGGGGCGGCGCACCTGATCAAGGCGGCCGGAAGCAATCCCGACATGCCGGTCGACCAGGTCGTGCCCAAGGCGGTTGCGGCGAACCGCAGCCTGTTCCACGACCACCAGGGCCAGACGATGACCGCCGGCGAAGCGGTCGCCCATCTGGCCGCCCGCTATCGCGCGGACAAGGCCAAATTCGCGGCCTATACCAATCCGGCGGCAAACCCGACCGTCAGCAAGATCGACGCATGACTGGTCCGGATTTATCGAGAATTTTATCTAAATTATAATAATAATCGATCGATATCGAGACGAAAATACCCATTTCGAAGCATACGAAGATTTATGCATTGGCCGCGTTTTTGCGGGAACTTGAAAACCACTTGTAAATAATTAGGGCGCTAAGGTTGGGGCGATCAAGCGTTCCCCCTGGACTGAAACGACGGGAGCGCATCGAACCGCCTCACTCGGTCATTCAGCCGGCCATCCTCTGGGAAACCGACACGCCATGCACATGACAGCCAATGCGCTCCGCGCTTCGTTCTTGACGCTTGTTCTCGCCACCGTCGCCGGCACGGCCATCGCGGCCGTCGAAGCGCCGGCGGATTATGTCGGCAAGGTCAACGAGATGATCCACAAGTCGGTCGTCTATCCGCGCCTCGCCAAGATGCGCGAGCAGGAAGGCACCGTCGCCCTCGCGGTCAAGATCGACGGCGCCGGCGCTGCCGCCGATGCCGCAATCGAAACCTCGTCGGGCAATGCGACCCTGGACAATGCCGCCGTCGAAGCGGCCAAGAATGCCGCCCCCTTCCCGGCCCCGCCGGGCGGCGAC
Organism: Aliidongia sp.; assembly: GCF_035943795.1. Taxonomy (NCBI): domain Bacteria; kingdom Pseudomonadati; phylum Pseudomonadota; class Alphaproteobacteria; order Rhodospirillales; family Dongiaceae; genus Aliidongia; species Aliidongia sp. The sequence continues at coordinate 2,312 of NZ_DASZBY010000091.1, forward strand.
GCGCTGGTTCACCTGAAGATCGCCTTCTCGCTCAAGTAAGAACCTTTCGCCGAAGAACCTTCGCTCGACCAAAGCAAACGGCGCGGAAGATCACTCTTCCGCGCCGCTTTCCTTCGTGCCGAGCAATGCGCCCGCAATGATCCCCTCTCCGGCGAACGACGGGAGAGGATCAAGCGGCTTTCGGCGTCACGCCGCCCGGATCTGGTCCAGGAAGCGGGTGATTTCCTGGCGCAGGATGTCCGACTGGCGGCCCAGTTCGCCCGCGGCATTCAGCACTTCGCCGGCAGCCGCACCCGTCTCGCCGGCGCCGGCGCTGACGCGGCTGATGTTGGCGGACACGTTGCTGGTGCCGCTCGCCGCCTCGACCGTGTTCTGCTTGATGCCCTGGGTCGTGGCACCCTGCTCCTCGACCGCCGCCGAGATCATGGTCGAGATGTCGCTGATCTCCGCGATCGTCCCGCCGATGTGGCTAATCGCCCCGACCGCCTCTTGCGTGGCTTTCTGGATCTCGCCGATCTGCTGGGCGATGTCGTCGGTCGCACTCGCCGTCTGGGCCGCGAGATTGCGGACCTCGGACGCCACGACGGCGAAGCCCTTGCCGGCCTCGCCAGCGCGCGCCGCCTCGATTGTGGCGTTGAGCGCCAGCAGCTTGGTCTGCGCCGCGATATGGCCGATCAGTTGCATGACGTCGCCGATCTTCTGGGCGGCGCCGACCAGGCCCTGGATGGTCTGGTTGGTGCGATTGGCCTCCTCGACCGCCTTGCGGGCGATCTGGCTCGACAGGTCGACCTGGCGGCTGATCTCGCTGACCGACGAGGCGAGTTCGCCGGTGGCGCTCGCCACGCTTTCGACGTTGGCTGATGCCTGCTGGGCGGCCTGATCGACCGCGTCGGCCTGGTGGCTGGTCTCGGTCGCCGTCTGCGACATGGTCTGCGACGCGGTGCGCATGCGTCCGGCGGCAGATGACAGGGCGGAAATCTCGCGCTCGATCGCCTGGGCAAATTCGGCGATATGGCCGTCCATCCGGACCTGCCGCGCTTCCTTGGCGGTCTTTTCCCGGGTCTGCTCGGTCGACAGCAACTCGGCCTTTTCCATGTTGTCGCGGAATACGCCGATGGCGCGCACCATCATGCCGACCTCATCGGTCCGCTCGGCTCCGTCGAGCTTTACCGTCAGGTCGTGCTGCGACAGGCGGCCCATGATGCCGACGATCCTGAGGATCGGCATCAGCACGGCGGCCTCGAAGAAATAGGTGCCGAAGATACAGAGCAGCAGCGCCACGCCGACAGCGGTTCCCAGCACCCATTCGGTCGAGTTCGCCGTGCTTTCGGCCGCAGTGGCCCCTTGGTCGCCGTAGCGCACGTTGAGTTCGACGAGGCCGTTCAGCGTCGTGCGCACATTGTCGAACGCCTTGCCGCCATGATCGCGATAGGCTGCGACCGTCTTCTCGTCGTCGTTCTTGCGCGACGCCGCGTTCAACTCGCCGCTGGCGGCCGCGTAATCGTCCCAGGCCGTGGAAAATTGCTGATAGGCAGCCTTTTCGTCGGCGGTCTTCAGCAAGGATTCGACCGAGGCCCGCAGTTGCTTCATGTCGGTGAGCGCAGCGCTCTCGGCGGTTTCGATCGCGTCCATCTGCTTTGCGTCGACCGCCAGCACATGTTCGGCCTCGAGAATCCGGTGTCTCTGGAACGTGTCGGTCATCTTGCCCAGAAGCTGGGTCGTCGGCAGGATGTTGACCCGCATATTCGCGGTCGCCGACGCGATATCGCCCAAGCGAAGTACCGCCAAAACAGCCATGACTGTCAGGACGACGAACAAAGACCCGAACACCATTCTGACTTTGTACTTAATCGTCAGACTGGAAATGACATTGCTCATGCCGCTTTCCTTGAAGTTACTGCAACTACGAGGGTTTTTATCAAAAACGCGCGATAACGTCAGTCGAACCCCATGACAACGCCGTTACTATACACAGCGGTCAAGAATTGGCCATACGTTTCGCTTGCAACTTTATGCCCGAAACAGCAAGACCAGCGATAGAATCTTGCGACATAGCAGGTCGAATGATCCCAATTGCGATCCGTCGCCCTTCGACGGACAGCGCGTCCCGCTTGAATGATAGTTTCAGCTACCTAACTATCTATGGACGGGCGCCGCCGGGAGCGAAAATTTCATGCCGAACTCCGTGGAAAATTCACGAGAGGCGACGATCCTGGCCGAGACATTGGGACCCGCCTTGTTGCAACTGGTACGGCAATTCCGCGCCGGCATCCATGCGGCCGGCCTCTCGCCCTCCCAGGCCATGGTGCTGAAACGGCTCCACGAACATCCGGGCCTGGGCGTCGGCGAACTGGCCGCCGCGGAGCGTCTGCGCCGTCCGACGATCAGCAGCCATATCAAGGAACTGGAAGCGGCCGGCCTGGTCGAACGCCTGCCGCCCCACGCGGACGATCGCCGCCGGGTCGGGTTCAAGATCACGCCCGCAGGCCGGGTCCTGCTGGAGACCGTCAAGGCGCGCTGGACCGAATGGCTGGCCCACCGCCTGGACGAGCTGCCTGCGCCGGGGCGCCGCGCCCTGGCCGATGCCCTACCCCATCTCGGCGCCATGAGCGCCCATACGGAACCGACCCCATGACCGCCGTGCCGTCCAAAACCGCGCCGAACGCCGGCGTTCCCGCCAACATCCGCACCGTACTGACCGGCCTGATGCTGGTGCTGACCTTGGGGGCGCTCGACCAGAACATCGTGGCGACAGCGCTGCCGCGCATCGTCGGCGATCTGGGCGATGCGTCGCGCCTGTCCTGGATCATCACGGCCTACGTGCTCGCCTCGACCATCACCATGCCGCTCTATGGCAAGCTCAGCGACCAGTACGGTCGCAAGCCGCTGCTATATGCGGCGATCGCGATCTTCCTGGGCGGATCGATGCTGGCTGCCCTGGCCCAGACCATGACTCAGCTGATCCTGTTCCGCGCGGTCCAGGGGCTGGGTGCCGGCGGGCTGCTGCCGCTGGCCCAGATCACGATCGGCGACCTGGTCAGCCCGCGCGAGCGCGGACGCTACCAGGGCCTGTTCGGCGCCGTCTTCGCCGGCTGCAGCGTCGGCGGGCCGGTGCTGGGCGGGGCGATCACCGATGCGCTGTCTTGGCACTGGATCTTCTACGTCAACCTGCCGGTCGGCGCCGCGGCGATCGGCTTCATCGCCATCGGCCTCGGCCGCCCGGTCGCGCGCGTCCAGCACCGGATCGACTATGCCGGCGCGGCGCTCATCGCGCTCGGCACCAGCGGCCTGCTGCTGGCGCTCAGCCTGGGCGGCACGACCTACGGCTGGACTTCGCCCGAAATCATCGGCGCTGCCCTGGTGGCCCTGCTCAGCATCCCGCTGTTCCTGTTCCAGGAGCGCCGCTCGGCGGAGCCGGTGCTGCCGCTGCATCTATTCGGCAACCGGACCGTCGCGGTGTCCTGGGGCGTGCTGACCTTGACCTTTACCGGCATGAGTGCCGCGACCGTGTTCTTTCCGCTGTTCTTCCAGCTGGTGCTGGGCGTGGCACCCACTCATTCCGGCCTGCTGACCGGACCGTTGATGCTGGGCGTCATCACCGCCTCGGTCGGCGGCGGCCGGATCGTCAGCCGCACCGGCAAGTACAAGCGGTTGCCCGTGATCGGGCTCGCCGCTGCGACCCTCGCGTTCCTGGGCCTCGGCTGGGGCGCCATGGCGGGCCAGGGGATCGCGCTCATCGAGCCGCTGCTCATCGTGCTCGGCCTGGGGCTTGGCTTTGTCATGCCGACCATGACGGTGGCGCTGCAGAATGCCGTCCAGCCGCGGGACATGGGTTCGGCCACGGGCACGTCCGCCTTCTTCCGTTCGCTGGGCGCCGTCATCGGGGTGGCGCTGTCGGGGGGCATCCTCGGGGTGCGGCTGAAGGCCCTGCTGGCGGCGAGCGACCTCGCCGGCCAGCTCGACCCGGCGAGCCTGCTGTCGGCCGGCGTTCAGCAAATCGGCCAGATGCCCGCGGCGACGAGAGAGGCCGTCACCGGCTTCTATCGCACGGCGATCGCGTCCACCTTCCTGTTCGGCGGGATCATCGCTGCCCTCGCCTTCCTGCTCGTGCTGTTCCTGCCGGAACTTCCGCTGAGGACGACCATCGTCCGTGCCGAGCCCCAGGCAGACTGATCAGTTCTCGTCCATTCCGGCCGGACCGAGGTTGATGCGCATCTGGCTCAGCACGCGTCGGAAACAGGCGATGTCCGCCGCGGCCACCCCGGCCAGCGCCGTCTCGTTGACCTCCCTGGCATAGGGCAGCAGCTGCTCGCGCAGGGCACGGCCTTCGTCGGTCAGATAGATGTTGACCTTGCGCTTATCGGTCGTGTTGCGCACGCGGCGCACCAGGTTGCGCTCTTCCATGTTGCGCAGCGCCGTCGCCGTGGTCGGCTCCATCATTTCGATCCGCTGGCTCAGTTCGCGCTGGGTCAGGCCATCTTCTTCCCACAGGATCCGCAGGAAATACCACATTCCGATCGTGACGCCGCGCGGCGCGATCTCTTTTTGCACGGCGCGGGCAAAAGAACGATGCGTCATTCGCAGCAAATAGCCGGTACTTTCTTCGAGCGAAAACGAATAGGGCGGCTTTTTATCGTCCATTACCAGCAGCTTTCCCGGTCGATAGAGTTGAGCCTGCGTTCTCGGCGGGTCTGTATTTGCCCTATCGATGCGATACCCGAATGTCCGCAGGGATGCCAGCACCGTCTGCGGTCGACGGGTTGCGATCGCCCGGCGAAGGGTCCACATTCCCCCTTCCGATGCCGCAACTAGGGTCTGGTGCCTCGATGGTCGCCCCATTCGAAATTCGCCCCTTCAATGAAATCCTCGGCGCCGAAGTCCTCGGTTTCGACATGCGCGTGCCGCTCGACGATGCCGACTTCGACACCGTCAGCAAGGCGTTCGACCGCCACTCGGTCCTGGTGTTTCGAAATCAGCAGCGATTGGACCCGGCCTCCCATATCGCCTTCAGCAGGCGCTTCGGCCCGCTCGAAATCCATGTGCAGCGGAAATTCCTGCTCGAAGGCCATCCGGAACTGCTGATCGTGTCGAACGAGTTCCGCGACGGCGAGCCGATCGGCCTGGTCGATGCCGGCAAATACTGGCATTCGGACCTGTCCTACAAACAGGAGCCCAGCATGGGCTCGCTGCTGCATTCGCGCACGCTGCCGCCCGAGGGCGGCGACACGCTGTTCGCCACCCAGCACGCGGCCTACGACGCCCTGCCGGCCGCGATGCAGGCGAAGCTCGACCGACTGACCGCCGAGCACAGCTACCTCGCCCGCAACGAGGCCCAGCGCGCCAAGAGCGCGCTCCGGCCCGACCTGACCGACGAACAGAAGCAGACGGTGCTGCCGACGATCCATCCGGTCGTGCGCGTCCATCCCGGCACCGGCCGCAAGGCGCTGTTCGTGAGCGAGGGCTTCACGACCCATATCGTGGAGCTGCCCGAGGACGAGAGCCGCGACCTGCTGGCCGAGATCTACGCCCACCAGACCCAGCCCCCCTTCATCTACCGGCATCATTGGGCCGATGGCGACCTGGTCATGTGGGACAATCGCGCCGTCATGCATCTCGCAACCGGCTGTCCGCCCGACATGGCGCGCACGCTCTACCGCACCACGATCCGCGGCCCGGTGCCGGTCGGGCCGGTGGCCTGACCATGGCGACGGCCCTCGTGATCATCGACGTGCAGGAAGCAATGTTCCTGCAGCCGACCCCGCCGCATCACGGCCCGGCCGTGGTGAGCCGCATCGCCAACCTGCTCGCCCGGGCCCGGGCCGACAAGGTGCCGGTCTATTTCGTCCGGCACGACGGTGGGCCCAACGACGATTTCGAACGGGGCACGCCAAGCTGGCAGATCCACGCGCCGATCGCACCCCTCGCGGGCGAGCCGATCGTCGAGAAGCGGTATCCGAGCGCCTTCCACGAGACGGGCTTCGACGAGTTGCTGAAGCGCGACGGCATCGACCGCCTGGTGATCTGCGGCATGCAGACCGAATATTGCGTCGATTCGACCTGCCGCGCCGCCTTCGGGCTCGGCTACAAGATCGTGCTGGTGTCGGACGCGCACACGACGTTCGACAGTCCGGTCCTATCGTCCGGCCAGATCCGCTCCCACCATAACCAGACACTCGGCGGCAGCTTCGTCGAGTGCGTGCCGACGCTGGAGGTTGCGTTCTAGCGCCCCTCGATCGTCAGTCCTCGAGCGACAGCCAGCGGCTTTCGGGATATTCGTCGTCGTCGACCCAGCCTTTGAGGTGGGGACCGACCGCCATGATGACCGAGTTGAAATAGCTGGGGATGCCGGGCACGTCGTCCGAAATGAGGCGTTCGGCGCGTTCATAGAGGCTGCGGCGCCGATCGTCGTCGACCGTGCCCGCCGCTTCCTTCAGCAGCGCGTCGACCGCTCCGTTGGAATACTGGAAATAGTTGCCGTACGCACCGGATCCAAAGCGCGACAGGAATAGGGCGGGATCGCGCAATTCCTCGGCCCAGCCCAACACGACCATCTGGTCGTCACCGCGCTTGACCCGCTGCAGATAGACCTGGAATTCCTCCGCCTGCATCGTGGTCTCGACGCCGAGCGCCGCCTTCCACATCTGCGACGCTGCCAACACTTCGGCCCTCACATCCTCGTTCGTCGGATAGTTGACGGTGAGCCTGAACGGGTGTTCGGGACCATAGCCAGCCTCGGCATAGAGCTTGCGCGCGAGCGCCGTGCGCTCCTCCATCGTCATCTCGGCGTAGAAGACCTTTTGCGGCGTGTAGCCCGTCACCGTCGGCGGAACCCAGTCGAAGGCGACCTGCTGGCCGCGCGGCTGGAGCTTATGGACGATGACGCCGGCATCGTAGGTCAAGGCCAGCGCCTGGCGCAGCGGCTTGCTTTCGGCCAGCGGACCCGAGGCCATGTTGAACGCGAAATTGTGGATCCGGTTGCCGAGCCCGAAATGCAGCACCGCCGGCCGGGTGGAGCGGATCATCGCGAGATCGCGGGTGGGCACTCCGGCATAGTCCAACTCGCCGGCGAGGAAGCGTTTCAGGGCGACCTCGTCATTGTCGGCCAGGACGTGATCCACTGCGTCGAGCTGAATCGAAGCCCGATCCCAGTAGGTCTCGCTGCGGGCGAGCAGGATCTCGCCATGAGGTGTCCAGGATTTGAGGACGAAGGGGCCGTTGGAAACCATGTGCCCGGGCTGGGTCCAACCTCCTGCCCATTTCTCGATCGTCGCGCGATGGACCGGAAAGGAATCGCGCAGCGCGCAATGCTCCAGAAACAGAGGCGACGGCGCACCGGTCACCACGCGCAACGTGTGCGCATCGAGCGCTTCGACGCCCAGCTTCGCGAGATCCGGGATTTTGCCGGCGACGATTTCAGGGCCGTTGATCAGGTCGAGGGACGCATGGAGCCCATAGGCGGCGGTCGCCGGATCCACGTCGCGCCGCCACGTATACACGAAATCCTCCGCCGTCACCGGGTCGCCATTGGACCAGCGGGCATCGGGCCTCAGATGGAAGATATAGGTGATGCCATCGGATGCACGCTCCCAGCGCTCGGCAACGCCGGGAATGACCTGGCCACGGGGATCGAGCCGGACCAATCCCTCGAACAGGTCGGTCTCGACCGTGCCGCCGACGCCGCTGGAGGTTTTAGGCGGATCCAGGCTGTCCGGTTCGGCCTCGATGGGACGATGGAGCACATGGTCGGCACGGGCGGGAACGGGAAGAAGGATCAGCAAGGCTGCGAACAGGCGAACGCGTCGACCCATGGTTCCGTCAACTCCGGCAATCAACCTGTCGGAGAAGATGGCACGGTCTGGCGGCACAACCTAGCCGCTATTGCCTCGCGGCGTCCTGGCCGCCCGTTCGGGCTTATGCGCCGATGAGGCTTTCCTTCAGGTAACCGAGCGCCGCGGCGATGCCGCCGGCCTGATGAGGCACGTTGCCGAGCGCCAGGCCCATCTCGACCCCCGCCAGGGTGCCGGCCAGCATCAGGTCGTTGAAATGCCCCAGATGGCCGATGCGGAAGATCCTGCCCTTGAGCTTGCCCAACCCTTGGCCCAGCGACATGTCGAGCTTGGCCAGGATCACCTCGCGCAGTTGGTCGGCATCATGCCCGTCAGGCATCAGCACGCCGGTCAGCACCGGCGACTGCTCCGCCTCGTTGACCGCCAGCACTTCCAGCCCCCAGGCGCGTACGGCGCGTCGCGTCGCCTCGCCGTGGCGGCGGTGCCGCGCGAAGACGTGCTCGAGCCCTTCTTCCTGCAGCATCTTCAACGCCTCGCGCAGGCCGTAGAGCAAGGTAGTCGCCGGTGTGTAGGGGAAGAAGCCCTGGGCATTGGGCGCCAGCATCTCGTCCCAGCGCCAGTAGGAACGCGGGAGCTTGCCTTGCCTGGACGCGGCCAACGCCTTGTCCGAAATCGCGTTGAAGCTGAGGCCCGGCGGCAGCATCAGGCCTTTCTGCGAGCCCGATACGGTGACGTCGACGCCCCATTCCTCGTGGCGATAATCGACCGAGCCCAGGGACGAAATGGTATCGACCATCAGCAACGCCGGATGGGATGCCCGGTCGATCGCCCGGCGCACGGCCGCGATGTCGCTGGTGACCCCGGTCGAGGTCTCGTTATGCACCACCATCACGGCCTTGAAGCGATGGCCCTTGTCCTCGGCGAGGCGCGCCTCGATCTCCGCGGCATCGACGCCGCGGCGCCAGTCGGTCGCGAAGAACTCGACCTCGATGCCCAACTTCTCGGCCATCGCCTTCCACAGCGAGGCGAAATGGCCGGTCTCGACCATCAGTACCGTATCGCCGGGCGACAGCGTATTGACGATCGCCGCTTCCCACGCGCCGGTGCCGGACGCCGGATAGATGACGACGGGACCCGAGGTCTTGAACACCGTGCGGCAGCCGGCCAGCACCTCGCGCCCGAGCGCCTGGAATTCCGGACCGCGATGGTCGAGCACCGGCATGTCCATGGCGCGCAGCACGCGGTCGGGCACGGTGCTGGGTCCTGGAATCTGGAGGAAATGTCGGCCGGTGTGGAGGGTCATGATAGCGGTCCCGATTGCATGCAATCCTGATCGCACTGTTTCATGACCATAAACACCCTGCAAGCGAGCATTCCCGTTTGCATGCAATTTTGCGCCGCAACGAGCGTCGTGCTAGCATGCGATCCATGAACGAGATGGTGCCCCCCCTTTCCCTCGATCTCCCGATCCCGACCCTGCACGACGGGCTGCTGGGCCGTCTGCGCGACATGATCATCGAGGGCGAACTGCCGCCGGGTACGCGGCTGCGGGAGCGGGAGCTGACCGAATGGCTGGGCGTGTCGCGCACGCCGCTGCGCGAGGCGCTCAAGGTCCTGGCGGCGGAGCGGCTGATCGAGCTGACGCCCAATCGCGGCGCACGGATCGCCAGCCTCGGCGAGGCCGAGATCCGTCACATGTTCGAGTTGATGGGTGCGCTCGAAGCCCTGGCCGGCCGGTTGGCCGCGGCCCGGGCGTCGGAGGCGGATCTACTGGAATTGCGGTCGATGCACCTGCAGATGTGCGCGCACTATGTCCGGCGCGATCTTCCGGCCTATTTCCGGCTGAACCAGGCGATCCACCGCCGGATCGTGGCCGCCGCCGGCAACCCGCTGCTGGCCCAATCCTACGACCAACTGGCCGGACGCATCCGGCGCCCGCGTTTCCTGGCCAGCCAATGGAGTCCGGAACGCTGGGCGCACGCGATCGAAGAGCATGAGGCGATCATGCTGGCCCTGACGGCGCGCGACGGCGCGTTGCTGTCGCGGCTGCTCGAAGACCATCTCGCCCATAAGGCGGAAGCGATCCTGACGCATATCGCGGCCGCACCGATTGACGCGGCCGTCTGATCCTATCGTCTATCTGACCGGCTCGTCGTGCGCGGGAACGGCAGCCGACTGCGGTTTCTGCATCGGCGCCCCGCGCACCTCGGCGCCGTGGCGCGCGATCGTCAGCCGGGCATGCATCACGCCGAGTCGCCCCTTGAAAATGATCTCGACCGGGACCGGCGGCTCGTTCGGCAGGACCGGCGCCAACCAGAATTCCGCATCGTTGCCGGACAGGTATTTGGTCGGATCCGTCGAATATCCGCCGATACGCACCAGATCGAGGTGGCAATGCTGCGCTGGACCGGCATAGAAGCCCTCGCCTTCCGGCGCGACGATCTCCCGGCCGCGATCGGTGAACTTGAGATCGAACCGGCGGCGCCCGTCGAAGATCCTGATCAGATGCTCGCAGCTCTCGCCCCGGCCGAGCGTGCCGGCAAAATCGAGCAGGGCCGCGAGAATATCCCGCGTTCCGGGAATCGAGTCGGGCGGGATCGGCGTCAGTTCCTCGCCGTCGCTGCCGGGCTTCGGTTCGGCGGTCCAACTCGTCGGTCCCTGGGCACCGTAGCGGATCTGCGCCCGCCGCTCGCCCTCGTTGCCGTCGGAATGGCTGACGAAAACCTCCGGCTGAGGTTCGCCGCCGGGCAACAGGCGCCCCTGGCTCGACGAGACGACGTAGCCGCTGCCGAGCAGGCTCAACATGCCGCGCGTGCGTCCGGAAAAATCGAGCACGTAGCGGTCGTTCGCCGTCCTGACGCCCAGCTCGAAACTCATGATGGTCAGGCCGCCCAGGCTGAGATCGTAGGACAGGTCCATGGGCGTCGCGTCCTCGGCCCAGGACGGGGCAGTCGCCAGCCCGGCCGCCATGAGCAGGCCGGCGCCGGTCCGTCCCCAGGCCATCCTCCCCAGTCCCATCAGCCCCATGCGGCAACCTCCCTGCGCACCTCGGCGCCCGCCCGGTCCATTCCGCGCCTGCGGACCTGCCCCGCATCCCGGCGCGCGCCATCGATGCTTGACACAGACGGCGCCCGCCGCCTAAAACCCGCAACCGTCGCGAGGATGGGCGCGTAGCTCAGCGGTAGTAGCACTTGCTTCACACGCAAGGGGTCACAGGTTCAAATCCTGTCGCGCCCACCATCCTCGCCGCTCCCTTCCTTCCAGTCCATCCGACGCTGCAGGCGTAAGTGCCTGTCGATGCCGCCGTTTCGCTTCGGCAGCGATGAGACCGGCCTTCGACCAAGCCGAACCCTCGAATTCTAAACGCCCGATACCTCTCTGAGATCCAGGCCGCTCCAGGTTGCTTGGATGTCGAACTCCCTCGGCTCGCGGGCATTTCAGCGCGCACGATCCTCCAGGTTGCTTTTCGGCAGATGAGGATCTTGCCATGCCCCGCGATATCGTTACAGCACCCGTCCGTTTTACCGAAGAACTTCGCGTTCATCACGGTCCCAAGCGTGAGATCGGTCGCTTCCTCCTGCAAGGAGATCGCGCACTGAACGAGCTTGGCCTAAAGCTCTACCTCTCCCATGACTTGCGAAGACTGTTCAAGGTCAATCGCCGGCACTTGGACAGCTGGGCACCATTGATGCCGGTTTTCGATCCGGTGCAAAGCGATATTCAAGCACACCATGCCTTCATGTTCGAGCTGCATGACGCCAAGGGAGAAATTGTCGCGACCCAGGTTTCGCGCCTGCTCGATCTGGAGGCGACGACGCTCGCGGCCGAGCTGGAACATCTGCGGCTGTTCTACCGCGATCCCGCCAGCCAGGCCGGCCCTTCGGAGCGAATCGAGGTCACTGCTCCCAAGGCGTCCGACATCACCGGGCGCGTGGCCCTGTCCGGTGGCCTGTGGTATCGACCGGACTGGCGCGGCAAAGGACTGTCCTGGATCCTGCCGCGCATGACCCGGACCCTGGCGCTTACCAATTGGGACCCGGACCATGTAATCTCGTTCGTCGAGCAAGGTCCGGTCGATCACGGCATTCTGGTCTCGTACGGGCTGCCGGACAGCGAACCCTGGATCCGGATCCGCGACAGCTACCGGCCCGTCGTCGACCTGCTGTTGACCTGGCGACACAAGACAGACCTGACGGCCGACGTCGCGGTCTATCTGGCCGACCTCAGCAAGCGTCGCGAGCGGGTATGCGAGGTGCCGGACACCCAGTACTCGCCAGAGCTGGTGCGCCAGGGCAGCAGAAGGCGTTCGTAGCGCGAGATGAGCGGCGGTCCGTTCGGCGGCCTGATCACGGCCTCGACCAGATCCAGGCGGGCCGCCGCCTCCTGCACGACCTCGTAGTAGGGCTTGGCCGACCATTGAGCGAACTTGCTGTCCGGTTGATCGGACAGGTCCCGGCCGATCAGCCGCGCGCTCTCGCTGGGCGAATAGCACAGGATGTTGTTCGGCCAGGCGCGGATGATCGCCTGGTCCCGCCCCTTGAGGCTGACCAGCAGATGGCCGCCCTCGAACGCGCCCACGCGCCGCAGCGGCTCGAAGTTGGACGGCAGGCGCCCATGGCTGCGGAACCAGCTCTGGAATGCCTCCGCCATCCGCCGCCGCTTGCCGTGGCGCAGCCGGCCGAGATCGAGCGTCTCGAGGATGTAGCTTTCGCGAGGATGTTCGCCCGGCGTGGTTCCACGCAGGAAATCGAGCCGCGCGATGATGTCGTTGATGTTGTGCAGCACTTCGGCCGGCTCGCCCTCGCCTTCGTGCTCGATCACCAGCCGCACGATCCGATGCTCGAGCACCAGGCGCACGACCTGCTCGAAACAGGCCTTGGTGAAGAGATCGGCGCGCAGCTTGAGGCGAGCCCCGTTCGTCTCCGGCTTGAACCAGACGAAGCCCAGGTTGCGTATCGCATAATTCGAAAGATCGAAATCGGCGCGGGCATAGTCCAGGTGCCACCGCAACTCGCTTGGACGTGCGTCCAGGAGCTGCCCTGTATCGGAGACGAAAACGCCCGACTTGAACATTGACCGGCAAACCCGCAGCAGAAAGTTCTAATGTTTTTATATCGCACGAATCGGGAACGGCGCGGAACAACAAACGCCGGCCGTGAAGCCTCGGCAGGACCGCCGACCAACGGCTTCGCGCTGGACAGCGGGATGCCGGCGGGTTGAAGATCGGGCCAATGGGCAACAAAAGGGCCCCGATGACCGACGATCGCTACGCTTCCGTCCTGACACTCGTCCGCTGCCTGGCCGGCGCCGCCCCGCTCGATACCCGGGACGCGGTCTTGCACGAGGCCTTCGCGCAATTGCATCAGACCGCTTCGTCGATCGAGGCCGAAAGGCTCGATCGGCTGATCTGGCAACGCTGGGGCGATGCCGGCAATCGCGCGGCCCGCCGTTCGCTGATCGACGCGTCGAAGGCGCTGGCGCTGGGCGACGCCGAGACGGCGCTCGACCTCGTGAACCGGGCGATCGCCGACGACGCGGGCTTCGCCGAAGCGTGGAACCGGCGGGCGACGATCCTGTTCATGACCGGCCGCCACGACCGCTCGATCGCCGACATCGAGCGGGTGCTGGTGCTGGAGCCTCGGCACTACGGCGCCCTCGCCGGCCTCGGCCAGATCCTGATGCACGCCGAGGAGACGGAAGGCGCATTGATCGCGTTCGAAGCGGCCCTGGCGATCAATCCTCACCTGGAGGGCATCCGGCGGATGATCGGCAAGCTGCGCCCGGTTGCCCGCAGAACGCCCCATCTCGACCCACCGCCGTGAACCGGCAGGGCATCCGCCAAATTCGCCAAAAGTCATCGACAATGGAAAGGTCTGCGGCATGCTGAACGAATTCAAGAAATTCGCGGTCCGGGGCAACGTGATCGACCTCGCCGTCGGCATCATCATCGGCACCGCCTTCACCGCGATCGTCAATTCGCTGGTGAACGACCTGCTGATGCCGCCGCTGGGCCTCGCCATCGGCGGCATCGATTTCTCGGACTTCTTCGTGACCATCAAGGGCGGCGGCCATGAGTCGCTGGCCGCAGCGAAGGCGGCCGGCGACGTCACGATCAATTACGGCCTGTTCCTGAATTCGATCATCAAGTTCGTCATCGTCGCCTTCGCGGTCTTCCTGCTGGTCCGGCAACTGAACAAGCTCGCCGGCCCGAAAGACGCGGCCCCGCCGCCCCCGCCCCGGAGCGAATTGCTGCTGGAAGAGATCCGCGACCTGCTGAAACAACGCCCGGGTCCGGTCTGAGGCGCGATCAGTTCGGCGCCTGCAGCTGCAGGCGGTTGAGTTCCTGCTGGGTCGCGAACGCATTGGCACCGGCACCCCGCGGCAGCGGACCCGTTCGGTTCGCGAGATCGCGCTGATGGGCCCGCAACTGTGTCTGGTAGAGCGCCCGCTTCTGCTGATCGACTGGATCGTTCGCGGCCGGCGCTGTCGGAAAGAGGCCGGGCTGGACCACGGGCCTGTCATAGACCGGCGGCGGCGCCAGCCGCGCGACAGGTGGTCCCGGCCGGATCGCCGGTGCGGCAATCGCAGTCGAGGCACCCGGCATGCTCATGCCCAAAGTCGGCAGCCAGACGGACCCGGCCTGGTCCGCGTGGGCGGATCCGGCGAGGTCCATAAGGCCGAGCAGGCAGAGGAACACGGTTCTCATGCCCATCAAATGGGAGCGCCCTCGGGCCGAACCACCCCAAAAGCGTCACACGAACTGGCTATGGAACACGATATAACGCGGGCCGTCCGGTCGAACCCGTGTTAGAAGACGCGCCGCCTGCGGCCTCGGCCCGGCAGTCCCCCGTGCTCGTAAATTCGACCGGCTTCGGCCTTGACAGGGCAGGACCCGATCCGTATTTGCCTAGCACTCATCGGTGGAGAGTGCTAACAGTGCGCTTCGCCGAGATCATTCTTATTTCAGCTATCCCAAGGAGCGACCCATGAAATTCCGTCCGCTGCACGACCGCGTTGTGGTCAAGCGTATCGAGCAGGAAGGCAAGTCCAAGGGCGGTATCATCATCCCCGATACGGCCAAGGAAAAGCCGCAAGAAGGTGAAGTGATCGCGGTTGGCCCCGGCGCCCGCGACGAGCAGGGCAAGATCCAGGCGCTCGACGTCAAGGTCGGCGACCGCGTTCTGTTCGGCAAGTGGTCGGGCACCGAGATCAAGATCGACGATGTCGATTATCTCGTGATGAAAGAGTCGGACATCGTGGGCGTGATCGCGGCCTGAGGCTGACGAACCACCCGATCGTGCCGGAAACTCTATTCAAGGAATCGATAAATGGCTGCCAAAGAAGTTAAATTCGGAACTGACGCGCGCGACAAGATGCTGCGCGGCGTCGACATCCTCGCCAATGCCGTCAAGGTGACGCTCGGCCCCAAGGGCCGCAACGTCGTCATCGACAAGTCTTTCGGCGCCCCGCGCATTACCAAGGACGGCGTCACCGTCGCCAAGGAAATCGAGCTTGCCGACAAGTTCGAGAACATGGGCGCACAGATGGTTCGTGAGGTCGCCTCCAAGACCAACGACCTGGCCGGCGACGGCACGACGACCGCGACCGTGCTGACCCAGGCGATCGTCAAGGAAGGCGTCAAGGCTGTTGCCGCCGGCCTCAACCCGATGGACCTGAAGCGCGGCATCGACATGGCCGTCGAGGCCGTCATCGCCGACGTCAAGAGCCGCACCAAGAAGGTCTCGACCAACGAAGAGATCGCCCAGGTCGGCACGATCTCGGCCAATGGCGAGACCGAAATCGGCCAGATCATCGCCCGCGCGATGCAGAAGGTTGGCAACGAAGGCGTCATCACGGTCGAAGAGGCCAAGAGCCTCGAGACCGAACTGGACGTCGTCGAGGGCATGCAGTTCGATCGCGGCTACCTGTCGCCGTACTTCGTGACCAACGCCGAGAAGATGGTCGCAGAGCTCGAGAACCCCTACATCCTCATCCACGAGAAGAAGCTGTCGGGTCTCCAGGCTCTGCTGCCGGTGCTCGAGGCGGTCGTGCAGTCGGGTCGCCCGCTGCTGATCATCGCCGAGGACGTCGAGGGCGAGGCTCTGGCCACGCTCGTCGTCAACAAGCTGCGTGGCGGCCTCAAGATCGCCGCCGTCAAGGCGCCGGGCTTCGGCGATCGCCGCAAGGCGATGCTCGAGGACATCGCGATCCTGACCAACGGTCAGCTGATCAGCGAAGACCTGGGGATCAAGCTGGAGAATGTCACGCTCGACATGCTCGGCAGCGCCAAGAAGGTCATGATCACCAAGGAAGACACGACGATCGTCGACGGCGCCGGCGGCAAGGAAGCCATCGAGGCCCGGACCGGCCAGATCCGCGCGCAGATCGAAGAGACCACGTCCGACTACGACCGTGAGAAGCTCCAGGAGCGCCTGGCCAAGCTCGCGGGCGGCGTCGCGGTCATCCG
This sequence comes from Aliidongia sp., assembly GCF_035943795.1. Taxonomy (NCBI): domain Bacteria; kingdom Pseudomonadati; phylum Pseudomonadota; class Alphaproteobacteria; order Rhodospirillales; family Dongiaceae; genus Aliidongia; species Aliidongia sp. The sequence goes on from NZ_DASZBY010000091.1 coordinate 18,566, forward strand.
CGTCGGCGGCGCGACCGAGGTCGAGGTGAAGGAGCGCAAGGATCGCGTCGACGACGCGATGCATGCGACCCGCGCCGCGGTCGAGGAAGGTGTTGTTCCGGGCGGTGGCGTCACGCTGGTGTACGCGATCCGTTCGATCGAGAACCTGAAGCCTGCCAACAACGACCAGCAGGTCGGCATCAACCTGGTCAAGAAGGCGCTGCAGGCGCCGGCTCGCCAGATCGCCGAGAATTCCGGCGTCGATGGCTCGATCATCGTCGGCAAGCTGCTCGACTCGACCGACTTCAACTGGGGCTACGACGCCCAGAAGGGCGAGTTCACCGACATGATCAAGGCCGGCATCATCGATCCGACCAAGGTCGTGCGCATCGCCCTCCAGGATGCGGCATCGGTCGCCGGTCTGCTCATCACCACCGAGTGCATGATCGCCGACAAGCCCGAGAAGAAGGCCCCCTCGATGGGCGGCGGCGACATGGGCGGCATGGGTGGCATGGGCGGCATGGACTTCTAATCAGAAGGTCAGCCGAACAAGTCCCCTCCCGGATCTGACCGTTTCGTCCTCGAAACGGTCAGACCCGAAGCAATGCGAGCGCCGCGGGCCGAAAGGTCCGCGGCGCTTTGCTTTCGCCCCTTCCCCTTGTACCGCATGGTTCGCGTTCCGATCTGCTGTAGCAAGGCCGCGACAGCCCCATCGTCCACCCGTGCAAGGGAACCCATGTCCGCTCTTCTGCTGCTGCGCGACCTTCTGCTGCGTCTTCTCACTCCTTTCGCGATCGTCGTCTTTCTGATCGAAGATCTGCTGATCCGGCGGCTGGGCCACCTGTTGGGCCGTCTCGCCGGCTGGCCGCCGTTCGCCCGGGCCGAGGCCTGGGCCGCCAGCCTGCCACCCTATGGCGCGCTCGCCCTGTTCCTGTTGCCCTCGACCCTGATCGTGCCCGAGAAGCTGCTGGTCATCGCGCTGTTCCACAGCCATCACTACTGGCTGGCCGTGGGCGTGCTGGTCGGCGCCAAGCTGTTCGCGACGGCGGTGGTCGGCCGGATCCTGTCGGTCTGCTATCCGAGCCTGTCCAGGCTCGCCTGGTTCCGGCGTGCCGATGCCTGGGTCCGCCTGACCCGAAACCGGATCTACGGCGCGATCAAGAGCACCGTGCTGTGGCAGGCGAGCGAACGGCTGAAGCGGAAGATCGTCGAGTGGAAACCCTTCGCCCGCCTGCGCGCACGGCGCCGGCCGGAAGCGCAGCGCGCGCCGTAAGTTTTCCCGTCCGCGGCCACGAAGGTGTGGCACCGGCGGTGCCCGCCTCCTATGCTGAGCATTCGAAGCATGAAACGGGAGGCTGGAACGTCATGGGTCAGTTCGGCATGGGGCAGTCGGTGCGACGCTCCGAGGACCAGCGTTTCATCACCGGCCACGGCCGCTATACCGACGACATCAACCTGCCGCACCAGGCCTATGCCTATGTCCTGCGTTCGCCCCATGCCTCGGCACGGATCACCCGCATCGACGTGAGCGGGGCGCTGGCCGCTCCCGGCGTCATCGGCGTGCTGACCGGCAAGGATCTGGAGGCCGACGGCATCGGCCCGATCCCCTGCGCGGCGCCCATCACCAACATCGACGGCACCCCCGGCAGATATCCGCCGCATCCGGCACTCGTGACCGACCGGGTGCGCCATGTCGGCGACCAGGTCGCGCTGATCGTGGCTTCGACCCCGGCCGAAGCGCGCGACGCGGCCGAACTGGTCGAGGTCGACTACGACATGCTGCCGGCGATCGCCGATACCGGTTCGGCGCTCGAGGCCGGCAAGCCGCTGGTGTGGGACGATATCCCGAACAATCTCTGCTTCGACTGGCAGATGGGCGACAAGGCGGCGACCGAGGCCGGTTTCGCCAAGGCGAAGCGCGTCGCCCGGATCGATCTGGTCAACAACCGCATCATCGTCGCCTCGATGGAGCCGCGCAACGCGCTGGGTCATTACGATCGCGGCGACGAGCGCTACACGCTCTACACCGGCAGCCAGGGCTCGCACACGCTGCGCAAGCTGCTGTCGGGCAAAGTGTTGAACGTGCCGGAATCGAAAATCCGCGTGGTGACACCCGACGTCGGCGGCGGTTTCGGCATGAAGCTGTTCCTCTATCCCGAGCAGGTGCTGGTGCTCTGGGCCTCGAAGAAGCTGGGCGTACCGGTCAAATGGACCGGCGAGCGCGGCGAGGCGTTCCTGACCGACACCCACGGGCGCGATCACGTGACCCATGCCGAGGTGGCGATGGACGAGGATGGCCGTTTCCTCGCCTGGCGCGTCGAGACGACGGCCAACCTGGGCGCGTACCTGTCGAACTACGGCCCGTTCATCCCGACCGCCGCCGGTTCCGGCATGCTGGCCGGCGTCTATGCCAGCCCTGCCCTCTATGTCCGGGTCAAGGGCGTGTTCACCCACACCACGCCGGTCGACGCCTATCGCGGCGCCGGGCGGCCCGAAGCGGCCTATGTGGTCGAGCGGCTGGTGGACAAAGCCGCACGCGAAATGGGTCTGGCGCCCGAGGAGTTGCGCCGGCGCAACTTCATCACGCCGGAACAGATGCCGTTCCGCACCGCCGGCGGTCTGACCTACGACAGCGGCGATTTCGCGAAGAACATGGAAGACGCGCTTCAGAACATCGACCAGGCCGGCCTGCCCGCGCGCAAGGCCGAGGCCGCCCGGCGCGGCAAGCTGCGCGGTCTGGGCATCGCCTGCTACATCGAGCAGTGCGGCGGCGGCTCCGACGAGATGGCGGAACTGCGCTTCGACCCGTCGGGCGGCGTCACCCTGCTGATCGGCAGCCAATCCACCGGCCAGGGCCACCAGACCGCCTATGCCCAGATCGTCGCCGACGGGCTGGGCATTCCGTTCGAGGACATACGGGTCGTCCAAGGCGATACCGATACGGTCTCGTTCGGCCATGGCACCGGCGGCTCGCGCTCGCTGCCGGTCGGCGGTGCCGCGACCAGCCTTGCGGTCGGCAAGGTAATCGAGCGCGGCCGTAAGATCGCGGCGCATCAGTTGGAGGCGGCCGAGGCCGACATCGAGTTCAAGGACGGCACCTTCACCATCGCCGGCACCGATCGCCAGATCGATATCCTCTCGGTGGTGAAGTCGGCCTTCGCCGGCGCGCTGCCGCCCGGCATGGAAGGCGGCTTCGACGAGACCGCGCGCTGGACGCCGCCTGCCGGCACCTTCCCCAACGGGACCCATGCGGTCGAGGTCGAGGTCGATCCGGAAACCGGCATGACCGAGATCCTGCGCTATGTCGTAGTCGACGATTTCGGCAACGTGGTGAACCCGCTGCTGCTCGAAGGCCAGGTCCATGGCGGCGTCGGCCAGGGTGTCGGCCAGGCGCTACTCGAAGGCGTGGTCTATGACGCCTCGTCCGGCCAGCTGGTCACCGGCTCGTTCATGGATTACGCCATGCCTCGCGCGATCCACCTGCCGGACATCGAATTCTCGTACAATGTGGTGCCGTGCCGGACCAACCTGCTGGGCCTGAAGGGCGCCGGCGAGGCCGGTGCCATCGGCGCGCCGCCGGCGGTGATCAATGCCATCGTCGATGCGCTGGCGCCGCTTGGCATCGACCATGTCGAAATGCCGGCGACGCCGCTCAGCATCTGGCAGGCGATCCAGGCTTCCGGCCTGGCCGAGGCGGCCGAATAGATGACCGACCTCGATCTGAAGCCCCTGCTCGCCGCGGCCATCGAAGCGGCACTCGAAGCTGCCCGCGAAATCCTCGACGTCTATGCCGGCGAGATCACGGTCGATCAGAAGCGCGACCTGTCGCCGGTGACGATCGCAGACGGGCGGGCCGAAAAGGTCATCCTGCGCCACCTGCTGGCCGCCGCCCCCGATATTCCGATCATCTCCGAGGAACAGGCCGAGGCGGACGGGCTGCCCGCCGCCGCGGCCGCGCGTTACTGGCTGGTCGATCCGCTCGACGGCACCAAGGAATTCATCAAGCGCAACGGCGAGTTCACCGTGAACATCGCGCTGGTCGAGGGCGGGCGCCCGATCCTGGGCGTCGTCGGCATTCCGGTTCAGGGCCTGATCTATGCCGCCGCCGGCCCAGGCACCGCGCTTCGCCGCGCGGCGGACGGAACCTGCACGCCGATCGAGACCCGCCCATGTCCGCCCGAAGGGGCGGTGGTCATGAGCAGCCGTTCGCATAGCAGCTGCGGCGAACTCGACCGCCTGCTCGAAACCCGCAAGGTCGCCGATCGCAGGATCGCCGGTAGCGCACTCAAGTTCTGTTCGGTCGCCGAAGGAGTGGCCGATCTCTATCCGCGCATCGGCCCGACCATGGAATGGGACACGGCCGCCGGCCACGCTTTGCTCGAAGCCGCAGGAGGCCGGATGAGCAACCTGGACGGCACGCCGTTCCGCTACGGCAAACCGGGCTTCCGCAATCCGGGCTTCATTGCGGAGGGGCGCTAAGTTCGGCACGCAGCCAAGCCAGAAAACGCCGAACCTTGATGGTTTCCGCACGATCCGGGCGGGCCAGGAACCAATAGGCAGACGGGCTCGGGACAGTGAGCGCGAACGGCCGGACCAGGCGGCCGGCCCGCAGGTCTTCCTCGATCAGCAGTTCGGGCACCAGGGCCACGCCCCGCCCGGCGGCGGCGGCATCGAGCGCCAGATGGGAATTGCTGAAGCGCAGCCCCCGGCCGGGTTTCACCCGGTCGGCAACACCGGCCGCCGTCAACCATTCGAGCCAGCCCGCTTCATGGGGCAACCCATCGCGCAGCAACTGGTGCCGCGCGAGATCCGCCGGACAGCGCAGCGCCGAGCCGCCCTCCAGCAGCACCGGACTGCACACCGGCGTCAGGTGGCCCCAGGTCAGCAATTCGGCACGTAGTCCCGGATAGGGACCGGCGCCATAGCGCAACGCCACATCGACACCCGGATCGCGGGCCAGATCGACCACCGCCTCGGTCGAAGCGAGGCGCAGTTCGATATCCGGATGGCGATCTTGAAACCGGTGGAGACGGGGGACCAGCCATTTCGCAGCGAGCGAGGGCACGACGCTGACGGAGAGGGCGGACCGATCGGTGCCGGTCTGGCGCGCCCGCTCGATCGCCCGGTCGAGGTCGCGGAACGCCCGTTGCGCCGCCTCGCCCAGAGCAGCGCCGGCCGGCAGTAGACGCAAGGCCCGGTTCAGCCGTTCGAACAGGCTGACGCCCAGATGCTCTTCCAGAGATTTCACCTGATGGCTGATCGCCGCGGGCGTAACGTCCAGTTCGGCGGCGGCTGCCTTGAAGCTGCCCAGACGAGAGGCCGCTTCGAACGCGCGCAAGGCGGCATGTGGGACTGCGGCACGGCCGCGCGGTCGGAACTCCATGACCGGGTCAGCTTAGTTTATTTCACCTGAAATCGAAATGCGCTCGTTTGTCGACAACTCTTGGGACAGGCATCTTAAGGTCGATCCCGCACAGAGGCAGAAAAGCCATGACCGAGCAAAAATTCACTTTCCTCATCGGCAGCGCGCGCCGCGACGGCAACAGCGAGACGCTGGCCCGACGCGCTGCAGCGGCCCTGCCGCCCGAGGCGGACCAGCAGTGGCTGCATCACCAGGACCTGCCGCTGCCGCCGTTCGTGGATCTGCGGCATGGCGATATTCCTTTTCCCGAACCGCAGGGCGCCGAGGGCACTTTGCTGGATGCGACCCTGTCGGCCACCGATCTGGTATTCGTCGCGCCGCTCTATTGGTACGGCCTGCCTGCTGCGACCAAGCTCTATCTGGATTATTGGAGCGCCTGGCTGCGGTTGCCGGGGCGCGACTTCAAGGCGCGCATGGCGGCGAAGACGTTCTGGGCGGTCACCGCCATCAGCGACGACGACGACCGCATGGCCGAACCGCTGGTCGGCACGCTCAAGTTGACGACCGACTACCTGGGCGCCCGCTGGGGCGGTGCCCTGCTGGGCCACGGCAACCGACCGGGCGAAGTGCTGGGCGACAACCTCGCGCTCGAACAGGCGCGGCATTTCTTCGTCGGGCGAAACTAGCCGACCCGGCGCAGGATTTCCCGGGCGACCTTGCCGACCTCACGCGCCGCGATGGTATCCGGCGCGTGCTCGGCGATACCGAGGCCGGCCGTCATGCTCATGGCGAAGCTGCTGCGGTTTCCCAGCCGGGCCGCGGCCATCTCGGCCTTGATGTCGGCGAGGGCCGCGATCATGTCCTCGGTCATCAGTCGGCGCGACGGCACGCGGTTCATCACCAGCAGCGCCGGCACCTTCTCGGACAGGGCGAGGTCGACCGTCGGCCGGGTCGCCCAGATGTCGAGCGGACTGGGCTGGACCGGGATCACCACCAGGTTCGCGGCGCGCACGGCGATCTTGGCATCGGTCTGGGCGTGGGGCGGGCTGTCGACCACGATCAAGGTGTGGTCTCGTTTCAGCCGGTCGATCTCGGCACTGGCGCGCCAGCCGGTGATCTGGGTCAGATCGATCCCGGTGTTGCCTTTGCCCAGATGCGCTTCGCGCAGCGCGAACCATTGGCTGAGGCTACCCTGCGGATCGATGTCGACCAAGGCGACCCGCTCGCCCAGGGTTTGCCACGCCAAGGCCAGATGAGCCGCGAGCGTCGTCTTGCCGGCGCCGCCCTTTTGCTGGGCGATCGTGATGACCCGTGCCGCCATGGCCTATTCGCCTCGAATGATTCCGCAACGCAACATAGTGGGCCGCCGCTCGACGCCTCGCAAGGGCAAGCGTACCGATGTGGTAGCGGGCAACGCAGGCGCTCGATACCGCTTTGACCATCGTATAACGACGGCGCCCATGGCATTCTGACTATCCAGGCGTGTCCTCGAAGATCGGCACGTGGCGGAATGCACGGAAGATTTGATGACCATAGACATTTCGGACGCCGACCGGTCGTGGGAGTTCTTCGAGACGGTCCGTGCCCATATGGCGCGACACGGCCATCCCGCGACGCCGCGCGTCTACGAAGTCTGGTACGCCTACGCCTGCCGCCAGGATGCCGAACTGGTCGAGCGCCTGGACCAGGCGATCGCCCTACCCCACACGGTCCCCGTCGCGCTGATCGAGGCGCTGCACGAGGAATTCTTCGCTCGCGAGCGCCAGACCGAGGTCGTGCGCCAGACCGGCGAGAAATTGTCGAACGAACTGACGCGCATCCTTCAGATGCTGGCCAATGCCGGCCGGGACACGTCGAGCTTTGCCGCAGCACTCGAAAAGATCGCAGCGCGCCTGCCGCCGGATGGTGAATTGCGCAAGATCGTCGACACCATCGTGCTGGCGACCCGGCATATGGAAGCGAAAACGCGCCGCCTCGAAGCCGAGATCGAACGCTGCTCCAGCGAGATCCGCTCGTTGCGTCAGGGGCTCGAAGCGTCCAAGCGCGAGGCGATGACGGACCCGCTGACCGGGCTCTACAATCGCCGGGCATTCGAGGAGCGGCTGCGCATCGCGGCCGCGCACTCGATGGAAACCGATACCGAGATGGCGCTGCTGATCTCCGACATCGACAATTTCAAGCAATTGAACGACGCCTGGGGCCATCAGATCGGCGATGCGGTGATCCAGGTCGTAGCATCGAGTCTCAAGGAAAGCCTGCCCGCCGGCTCGACCGCCGCGCGCTACGGCGGCGACGAGTTCGCGGCCGTGCTGCCGGGCCTGTCGATCGCCGAGGCCGAGGCCCTGGCCGACAGGACCCGCACCCTGGTTGCCAGCAAGCGCCTGCGCGACACCACGACCGACAAGCCGATCGGGCAATTGTCGATCTCGATCGGCGTCGCCGGCTATGTGCTGGCCGAGCGGCTCGACGACCTGATCCGTCGCGCCGACAAGGCGCTCTACGGCGCCAAGGACGCCGGGCGCAACCAGGTCAAGTCCGAGCGGATCGCCGGCAACAAATAGCGCTCAGGCGCCGCGCTCCGCCTGCGAGCGCAGCAACGGGGCCTTGAGGGCGTGCCTGACCCAGTCCGGCGTCCGATCGCCGCCCATGACCGCGTCGGCCAGCGCATCGTCGAAGCCGTTGCGGAACTGCATGTCGAGCGTTTCGCCTACCCCGGTCGGCACATTCATATGCTTCAGCTGCATGCTGCGGAACGGCCGGGCGGTCTTGGAAATGCCGGCCTTGAACGCGCGCCGCCCGCGCATGTAGGCGAGGCCGAGCAGGGTCCAGAGCCCGTGGCCCTCGAATCGCGAAGCGACACCGTCCTCGATCTCGGCCGGATCGAAGATGTCCTGGCCGATCTTCGGCGCCACCCCCGTGTCTTCGTCGTCGTTGATCGCGTCGACCGCTGCTTCCCAATCCTCGAAGCTCCAACCGGAGGTATTGCCGGCCGAGAAATTGAAGCCTCGCCGCAGGATCCCGACGAACTCGTCGAGGTTCTCGCTCGGTCGCGCTACGGGATGATGCATATGGTCTTTGGCGGAAATGCTCATCGGCGGTCTCCTCCCGATGCCTTCGTGATCGAAGGCTTTTCGGTACCAACGCCGCGAGCTTACTCCAAACTCCGTCCGCCCCGTCAGTCTTCGAGTTTCATCCAGGTCAATTCATGCTTGTTATGAAACAGATGCAGCACGCGCGAGCCGGGGATGGCCGCAAACGCCCGCGCCGTCTCATGATCGGTCTCGGCCTGGAACTTGATGGTGCAGATGAAATTGCGCACCAGCCCACTCGCGAGCCAGGTCTCGACCAGACGCAGCAACCGGGCGGGATAGCAGATCACGTCGCTGCACAGGAAATCGATCGGGCCGATCTCCTCCGGCTTCAACGCGAAGGCGCTCTGCTGGCGCTGGGTCACGCGCGGCAAGGCGGCGATGGCCGGGTCGAGCGGCGCCTTGTCGATGCTCAGGACGTCGGCGCCCAGCTGCTGCAATACCCAGGTCCAGCCACCAGGACTGGCGCCCAGGTCCAGGCAACGATCGCCCGGCCCCGGGTAGCGCCGGGCGACGGTCAATGCCTCCCATAATTTGAGGTAGGCCCGGTTGGGCGGCGCCTGCCGATCTTCGACGAAGCGCGCCTCGCCGTGGCGGAACGGGCTCGAGCAACGCGGCGATGCCAGGAGCAGGCCGGGCTCCGCCAGGGTCCAGGACCCGAACGGTGCGACCGGGACCGGCGCCGGAAACACCAGCGGTTTGATCCCGACATGGGGCAGCAGGTCCTGGATCAATTGCGCGCGGCGGAAATGCGCAAGCGGCCAAAGACCCCAATTGCGCTGCCGCGCCTTGAGCGCACGGGCGCCGTCCTTGATCGACGCGATCGGGATGCGTTCGACATCGTGCCAGATGTTCTGCGCCCAGGCCGCCGGCCGGGCGGGGCCCGATGCCAGAACCAGGCGATCATGGACATCGACACCCGGCCCCAGCTCCTCGAGCAAAGGTGCGAGAAACCCGTCGGCGGCGAGATAGCCGGTCAGCGTTTCGGGAGGGGCGTCGGCAGGCTGGATCATGCCCGTCATATACAGGGTTGCGGTGAGCGACAGAACCGCTTCGTCGCAGACGCGACCTCAGGTCGGCACGTTCGCCAGGAGCCGGGCTATCGCGTCGCTGAAATGTTCCGGGCGGAAAGGCTTTTGCAAGGTCGCCGAAGCGCCGAGGGCAGCCGCCGCCCGAAGATAGTCGCCGGCGCCGCCGACGGTGGCGCTTCCGGAAATCGCCAGGATCGGGACCGCACGATTGAGGCGGCGAATGGCGCCGATCGTCTCGATGCCCTCCTGCTCGGGCATCACGATATCGGTGACGACGAGATCGATATCCCCTCGGGAAAACGTTGCGACGCCCGCCCGGCCATCCCGGGCTTCGACGATCGAATGACCCATCGCCTCAACGATCCCGCCAACGAGCGACCGAACGGTCGGATCATCGTCGATGATCAGTACACGCGCCATGTCTCGACATACCTCCCTTTGGGAATGATGTCGGCCTTCACAGCCGGCGAGAAAGCCAGTTCCATTGAAAGTTGATGCTTTATTCCAGTCATGTCAACGCCACGTCGCAGTGCTTCGTTCCCATGTCGATCAGCCACGGCTGGCAACGAACCGGTCGACGATCGCTGCCAGTTGGTCCGACGTGAAGGGCTTCAGAATATAGTCGTTGGCACCCAGCGCCTTGGCACCGGAAACGGCGGCGGCCGAGGCATCGGACGTCAGCATTACGATATGCGTTTCCGGCGAGCGCTTGCGGATGCGGATCAGCGCATCCATGCCGGTCTGGTTCGGCATGTGAATGTCGAGAAATACCAGGTCGGCCGGCCGCGCTTCGGCCAGTTCTGCCACCTGCGCACCGTCCTCGGCCTCGCGGATGCGGAATACGTGTGGCAGGCTGACGAGCGAACGCCGGACGATGGAACGGATCGATCGGGCGTCGTCGGCCAGCAGCACGTGGATCGGCCGCGGCTGCACGGCCATCCGGTCGGAGACCAGCTGGGCGATCCGCCCCGCCTCGAACGGCTTCGCGATGAAGCCGTCGGCCTTCAATTCCTTGGCCTTGACGACCGTATCCAGCGAACTCTCCGCGGTCAGCATGACAACATGGGCGCCAGGATCGAACGCTTTGATGGCACTCAGCGCCCCGATGCCGTTCAACCCGGGCATGGTGATGTCCATGAACACAAGGTCGGCCAGATGCTGCTTGTAAAGCTTCACCGCCGTTTCGCCGTCGCCCGCCTCGACGATCTGCACACCGCGCAGCATGGCGCTCAACGCGTTTTTCAGGATCGTCCGCACGCTGCGCGAATCATCGACGATCAGAACGGTAAAGCCCGACACGATCTCACTCCTACGGCTGGGAGCCGCGTCAATCCGCCGTCGACAGGCGGTCGTCAAACCCCACGATGAATAGGTCGGCCACGGCTTCCCGCCAATCAATTAATTCATGGGATTTGATCGGATTAGGATTGCTCGACCTTGATGATGCGGATTTTCAGCGGCGTATCCTCGATGGCGAAATCCAGCTCCATGGCGACCCGCGCACCCGGGATCGACAGATGGAAATGGTCGCCGGTCGCCACCATCGGCAGGGAGATCTGCGTGTCTGGCGGCAATTGATGCTTCAAGCGGCCGGCCATCATGTTCGCCAGTTCACCGACCACGTCGCACACGTCCTCGGGCTGGGGGTCGTCGAGTGCCAACGCGGTCCGCGTGATCGATGCGCCGAGGCTGACCGGCAAGGTGACCACGATCCCGCCATACCAGGATCCCTTCAGCGTCACACAGCCGGACACGGACGATTCGGGGGATGGAACCGCCGGCGCGTCGAATCGCGGGATCAGCTCGACGCCCAGAAAGCCCCGCCAAACCTCGATGGCGAGCTCGATCGCCTCTTCGGTCGTGATGCCAAGTTCAGACATGCGTCTCTACCCCTCCTCCCGGAACGCATCATCCTGCACCGGGGATGGTAAAGAATTCTTTGAGCCCGGTGCCGGCTCGGGGCAAACTCCCGCTTCGGACTTCCGCCAACGAACGGGACCCTCAGGACCGAGCATCGATGCCTGCCGAAGATCACGCCGAGACACGCACAGCACCAATCGAGCCTCCCGGCATCGACGCGGCGGTCGAGCACCTGAAGAACGGGCGCCTCGTCGCGTTTCCGACCGAGACGGTCTACGGCCTGGGCGGCGATGCGACCAGCGACCTGTCGGTGACGCGCATCTTCGCGGCCAAGGAGCGGCCGCGCTTCAACCCGCTGATCATCCACCTGCCGGACGTGGCCGCGGCCCGCAACCACGTGGTCTTCGACGAACGGGCGAAGCGGCTGGCCGATCTGTTCTGGCCCGGTGCGCTGACCCTGGTCCTGCCCCGCCGGCCCGATTGCCGGGTCAGCCTGCTGGCGAGCGCCGGGCTCGACAGCCTGGCCGTGCGCATTCCGGCCCATCCGCTGGCCCAGCAGTTGCTGCGCGCCGTCGGTCGGCCGATCGCCGCACCCAGCGCCAACCGCTCCGGCCGGGTCAGCCCGACCACCGCCGCCCATGTGCGCGACGAACTGGGCGATCGAGTCAGCCTGATCCTGGACGGCGGCCCGTGCCGCGTCGGCCTCGAATCGACCGTGCTCGACCTGACCGTGGAGCCGGCCCGCCTGCTGCGGCCGGGCGGCATCGCGCAGGCGGCGCTCGAAGCGGCGTTGGGTCCCATCGAGCGCGCAGCACCGATCGCCGACGGCGTCGCGCGCGCTGGACCGGGCATGATGAGCAGCCACTACGCGCCGGGGCTGCCGGTCCGGCTCGACGCCCTGGATCCCCGCCCCAGCGAAGCGTTCCTGGCGTTCGGACCGCCGCCTGCCGGAAGCCGCGTGCCGGACCTGCAACTGTCGGCCGACGGTGATCCATCAGAAGCGGCACAGCACTTGTTCGCGGCCTTACGGGCGCTCGACCGGCCCGAATTCACCGGGATCGCGATCATGCCAATTCCCGAGGATGGGCTTGGCGCCGCCATCAACGACCGGCTGCGCCGCGCGGCAGCGCCGCGCTAGGCGGCCGTCCGATCCATGTTAGATCTCGAGAAAATGAAGGGTGAGGAAACCATGGCCGAGGTTCTCGACCGGATCAAGCAGGTGGTCGGACCGCAGGGCTGGCTCGAGCAACGCGCCGACGTCGAACCCTACGAAGTGGAGTGGCGCGGTCTCTACCGCGGCAAGACCGCGTTGGTGGTGCGGCCTGCCAATACCGAGCAGGTCGCGGCCGTCGTGACGCTGTGCGCCGAAGCGGGCCTGCCGATCGTACCCCAGGGCGGCAATACCGGCCTGTGCGGCGGCGGCGTGCCGGCCGAGGACGGCCGCAACATCGTCCTGGCGCTAGGCCGCATGAACAAGGTCCGCGCAGTCGATCCTGCCAATTTCACCATCACGGTCGAGGCCGGCGTCGTCCTGGCGGACATCCAGCGGATCGCCGGCGAGCATGACCGGCTGTTTCCCCTCAGCCTGGGCGCCGAGGGCACCTGCCAGATCGGCGGCAACCTGTCGACCAACGCCGGCGGCGTCCAGGTGCTGCGCTACGGCAACACGCGCGAGCTGACCCTGGGCCTGGAGGTCGTGCTGCCCGACGGGCGGATCTGGAACGGCTTGCGCACCCTGCGCAAGGACAATACCGGCTACGACCTGAAGCAGTTGTTCGTGGGCGCCGAGGGCACGCTCGGCATCATCACCGCCGCGACCCTGCGCCTGTTCCCGAAGCCCCACGCGACCGCGACCGCGTTCGTGGCCCTGCCCGACGTCGACGCGGTCATGCGCCTGTTCGGCCAGGCCCGCGCCGCCACCGGCGATCAGCTGACCGCGTTCGAACTCATTCCGCGCATCGGCCTCGACATGGCCATGAAGCACGTCAACGGCGTCGTCGATCCGCTGGAACAGCCGTATGAGAATTACGTGCTGATGGAGGTCTCGACGGCGAGCCCCCATGCCGACGTCGCGGCGACGCTCGAAGGGCTGCTCGAGGAAGCGCTCGAAGCCGGCACGGTCATCGACGGCACGATCGCCGCTAGCGCCACCCAGCGCAACGCGTTCTGGCTCATCCGCGAAGGCATGGTCGAGGGCCAGCGCTTCGAGGGCGGCTCGATCAAGCACGATATCGCCGTACCGGTCGCCTCGGTCGCCGAGTTCCTGAAGAGCGCCACCGCCGCGGTGACCGAACGGCTACCCGGGGTCCGGACGGTCGCGTTCGGCCATTGCGGCGACGGCAACATCCATTTCAACCTCAGCCAGCCGCCGGATGCCGACAAGGACGGCTTCATGGCTCGCTGGGAGGAATTCAACGAGATCGTCCATGGCATCGTCGCCCGCCTGCACGGTTCGATCAGCGCCGAGCACGGCATCGGCCGCCTGAAGCGCGACGAGCTGACGCACTACAAGGCGCCGCTCGAACTCGAGCTGATGGCCCGCGTGAAGAACGCGCTCGATCCGCGGCACATCATGAATCCCGGCAAGGTCGTCGCGGCAGCGGCCTTCGATGCCCTCAACCAAGGCTGACCCAGAATGACCCCGTACAATCCCCCGCTCGCAGACATGCAGTTCGCGCTGGAGCACGTCGTCGACCTCGCGGCGCTGGCGGCCTTGCCCGGTTGCGCCGGCGCCGACCCGGAGACGGTCGCGGCCGTGCTCGACGAGGCGGCGAAGCTCGCTCGCGACGTGCTGGCCCCGATCAACCGCAGCGGCGACGAGGAGGGCAGCCGGGTCGAGAACGGTATCGTGCGCACGCCCAAGGGCTTCAAGGAAGCCTACCGCACCTATGTCGACGGCGGCTGGAACAGCCTGCCGTTCGAGGAGGAATACGGCGGCCAGGGACTGCCGATCGTGGTGGCGCTCGCCGTCGCCGAGATGTGGAATTCGGCCAACATGGCCTGGGCGCTCTGCCCGCTGCTGACCGTGGGTGCCATCGAGGCGCTGCTGCGCCACGGCACCCAGGAGCTGCAGGAAACCTACCTGTCCAAGCTGGTGTCGGGCGAATGGACAGGCACCATGAACCTGACCGAACCGCAGGCCGGCTCCGACGTCGGCGCGCTCCGGACCAAAGCGGTCAAGCAGGGCGACCATTACCTGATCACCGGCCAGAAGATCTTCATCACCTATGGTGAGCACGACATGGCCGAGAACCTGATCCATCTGGTTCTGGCCCGCCTGCCCGGCACGCCGGCCGGCACGCGCGGCATCTCGCTGTTCCTGGTGCCGAAATTCCTGGTCAAGGAAGACGGCAGCCTGGGCGATCGCAACGACGTGCGCTGCACCAGCCTGGAACACAAGCTGGGCATCCACGGCAGCCCGACCGCCGTGCTCGCCTACGGCGACAATGGCGGCGCCGTCGGCTACCTGATCGGCGAAGAGAACAAGGGCATGGAATGCATGTTCACCATGATGAACAATGCCCGGCTCAACGTCGGCCTGCAGGGTGTGGCGATCTCGGAGCGCGCCTACCAGCAGGCGCGCGACTATGCCCGCACCCGCGTCCAAGGCCGTACCCTGACCGGGGCCAAGAGCGAGACGCCGCTGCCGATCCTCTACCATCCCGACGTCAAGCGCATGCTGCTGGCGATCAAGTCGCGGACCGAGGCGGCGCGTGCACTGGCCTATTTCACCGCCGGCCAGATCGACCGGGCACGCCATCTGGAAAGCGAGGCCGATCGTGCCAAGGCGCAGCTGCTGGTCGACCTGCTGATCCCGCTGGTCAAGGCCTGGTCGACCGATCTCGGCGTCGAGAACAGCTCGCTCGCGGTCCAGATCCATGGCGGCATGGGCTTCATCGAGGAGACCGGCGTCGCCCAGCATTTCCGCGACGCGCGCATCCTGCCGATCTACGAGGGCACCAACGGCATCCAGGCCATGGACCTGCTGGGCCGCAAGCTGATGCGCGACCAGGGAGCGGCCGCCGCCGTCTTCGTCGCGACCATGCGCGAGCTGGATGCCGCTTTGGCCGAGCAATCGGGCGACGATCTTGCGGTGGTGCGCCGCAGCCTGGCCGACGGGATCGACGCAGTCGAGCAGGCGACCCGCCTGCTGGTCGGGAGCTTCGGAACCGACCCGGCCCGTGCCGCCGCCGGATCGGTCGCCTACCTGAACCTGTTCGCGACGGTGGCTGGCGGCTGGCTGCTGGGCAAGCAGGCGCTGGCGGCGCAGACCCAGCTCGCCCGCGGCGCCGGCGACATCGGGTTCAACGAGGCCAAGCTGACGACCGCGCGCTTCTTCGCCGAGCAGTTCCTGACCCCGGCCGCGGCGCAGCTGAGCGCCATCGGCGGCGGCGCCACGATCGTGGCGTTCGACCCGGACCAATTCTGACCCCGCAACGCCGGAGACGATGATGGATTGGGATGAGCGGCTGGCGGCCCTCTGGGCCTCGATCGACGACCATGAGGAGGAACCGTTCCGGGCGGAGATGGAACGGCTTCTGACTGAGCGGCCGACGGACGATCCGGTCGCGCTGTTCGAACGCGGTGCCGCGTGGGACTCGACGGGTCATTCCGACCGGGCGGTGCCGCTCTATCGGCAGGCGCTCGACCTCGGCCTGCAGGGCGAGCGACGGCGCCAGGCCGTGATCCAGATGGCGAGCTCCTTGCGCAACCTGGGCCGAGCCGCGGAGAGCGTCGCGCTGCTGACTGCCGAGCGGGGCGTGGAATCGACCAACCTGGACGATGCGGTCAGCGTCTTCCTGGCGCTCGCCCTGACCGATGTCGGGCGGGAGCGCGAAGCGGTCTCGATCGCGCTGACCGCGCTGTCCCGCCATCTGGTGCGCTATCAACGTTCCGCTGCCAACTACGCCCGCCTGCTCGTCGAGGAGCCGCCAGCCTAGACAGCGTCGAACTCGTCGACGCTGAAGCGCGGGCGCCCGCCGTGGAAGCGCACGCGCAGACGGCGGTGCTTGACGAGATACCGGATACCCACCAGTGCCGCGGCAAAGCCCGAGGCGGCGCCAACGGCGAGTGACCAGCGCGGGCCGAACCGGTCGGCGGTCCAGCCCACGACCGGCGCGCCGAGCGGGGTGCAGCCCAAGGCGATGGCGAGGCGGATCGCCATCACGCGCCCGCGCATGACCGGTTCGGTCGAAAGCTGCACCAGGCTGTTCGTGGAGTTGGTGAAGGTCAGCGCGGAGATCCCGGCAATGACCAGGGTCAAGCCGAACAGCCGGTAGTCGGGCATGATCGCGGCGAGCGCGCAGCCAACCCCGAAGCAGGCGCCGCTGACCGAGAGGAGCACCATGTGCGGCTTCTCCCGCCCGGCCGCGAGCAGCGCGCCCGCGATGGTGCCGATCGCCATGATCGAGGTCAGCAACCCGTACTGCCCCGCCCCGCCATGAAACACGGTGACCGACATGGTCGCGATGAAGATCGGGAAATTGAGCCCGAACGTGCCGATCAGAAACAGCATGACCATGATCGCCTTCAGGTCCGGCCGCTTCCACACGTAGCGGAACCCTTCGACCAGGCCGCCCCGGCTACGGACGGCCCTGGTGTGGCGGTGAAGCTCGTCGCTGCGCAGAAAGCCCAGCGAACATAGGACGGCGGCGAACGAGGCGCCATTGACCACGAAGGCCCAGCCGGACCCGACCGAGGCAATGAGGACGCCGGCAGCGGCCGGACCGATCATGCGCGCGGCGTTGAACGACATGGAATTCAGCGCCACGGCATTCGACAGATCGGCCTCGCCGACCAGCTCCGACACGAAAGTCTGGCGCGATGGCGCGTCGAACGCCGCGGCGCAACCGAGCAGGAATGCGAAGATATAGACGTGCCACAGCTGGACCAGCCCGGTGATGGTGAGCAGCCCCAGGCCGAAGGCCAGCGCACCCATGGTCGCCTGAGTCGCGAGCAGCAGTTTGCGCCGGTCGAGATGGTCGGCTGCAAACCCGGTCAGCGGCAGCAGCAACAGGTGTGGCCCGAACTGCAGCGCCATGACCACGCCGACCGCGGTCGCATTCCCGTGGGTCAGCTGGGTCAGCACAAGCCAGTCCTGGGCGATGCGCTGCATCCAGGTCCCGATGTTGGAGGCGATCGCTCCGCTGGCCCAGATCCGATAGTTGAAGCTGTTCAGCGAGCGGAAGGTGCCCCTCATTCCAGCGTGTCGATTCACGAGGCAGCAGCCGACGCTCCGAACGGATCGATGCCGCGGATGCGCACGAGGTCTGCAGCGGAATGCTGCAGGAGGAGCACGGCCGCCTCGCGTGCCTGCTTTGGATCGCGCCGCTCGATCGCCTCGACCACGTCGCGATGCTCGATCAGGCTGCGCGGCCGATGATCGCCGGTCGCCGCGATGGTCAGACTGGGGCTGAGCGTGATTTCGAACATCTGGGCGATCGGCCAGAAGAACTCGTTGCGGGTCGCGAAATAGACGTTCTTGTGAAAGGCGATGTCGGACGCGACGAAGGCCTCGTTGGTCTTGGCCGACACCATGCCCTCATAGGCGGCGCGCAGGCGTGCCCGGTCCTCGGCCTCCGAGGCGGTCGCCGCCATCGCGGTCGCCGCCGGCTCGACCGCATAGCGCAGCTGGAACAGCTTCGAGAGATAGGTATCGACGTCGGTCGTCTCCAGCAGCCAGCGCAGCACGTCCGGATCGAGGTGGTTCCAGTCCTCCGGCGCCCGGACGCGTGTGCCGCTCTTCGCCCGGGATTCCACCAGCCCCTTGCCGGCCAGCATGCGGATCGCCTCGCGAACCACGGTGCGGCTGACCTCGAGCATTTCGCAGATGCGCATTTCCGACGGCAGCGCGTCGCCGGGCACGATATCGCCCCGCACGATGCTGAGCCCGATGCGGTCGGCAACCTGGCTATGGACGTTGCGTCGGAGGGAAACGGAGGTCCTGAACATGGCTCTCTTTATCGTTGGGATCGACGCCGGACCTTCATGCCCGATGCCGCGTCCATTCGTCGCCTGCAAAATCGCGACGGCTTGAACCGGCTTGCTTGTCAGACAAATCTAGTCATACATTATGCCCAGATGCTTTGCATCAGTCTCAGAGAAGCGGGCGCCAGACCTGCTCCGGGTGGAGGAAGCCAATGACGTCCCAGACGATAAGCCGCCGTACCCTTTTAAAATCCTCGGCCACCCTTTCCGCCGGCGCGATCTTCGCCCCGGCCCTGATCGGCCGGGCTCAGGCCGCGACCTTGAAGCTGAAGCTTTCCTCGTCGCAGGCCAACGATCCGAAATACGCCAATGGCCGGGTCTATTACGACAATCTGGTCAAGAACCTGAAGGCCGGCGGCCTGGGCGACCAGATCGACGTCGCGTTCTTTCCAGACAACCAGCTGGGCCAGGAGATCGACGTCATCAACTCGGTCAAGCTGGGCGTGATCGACCTGATGGTGTCCGGCTCGTCGATCTCGGCCAACCTGGTCCCGCTCGTCGGCACCTTCGACCTGGGCTATCTGTTTTCGAGCTTCCCGCAGCAGACCAAGGCGTTCGACGCCGGTGCCGCCAAGCCGGTCGAGGCCGCATTGCTGAAGGACGCGAACATCCGCATCCTCGGCTGGGCCTATAATTTCGGCGCGCGCAGCGTGCTGGCCAAGAAGGCGGTGAACACGCCCGAGGATCTGGCCGGCCTCAAGATCCGCACCCTGCCGAACCCGATCATCACCGAATGCCTGCGCCTGATGGGCGCCGCCGCGACGCCGCTTGCGTTCGGCGAGGTCTATACGGCGCTGCAGGCCGGCGTGCTCGACGGGCTGGAGCACGACCCACCGACCGTGCTGGCCAGCAAGTTCTACGAGACCGCCAAGTTCTACGCGCTGACTGAGCACAATTTCTCGCCGCTCGCGGTCTATTTCAGCGAGACGACCTTCAAGCGCATGGACCCGAAGCTGCGCGACGGCCTGCTCGAGGCCGCGAACAAGGCTGCGGCGGATACGCGAGCCCATGGCCTGGCGGTCGAGAAGGAAGCGCTGCAGGTCCTGGCCGACAAGGGCGTCTCGGTCATCAAGTGCGACAAGGAGCCGTTCCGCAAGCGCGTCCTGCCGCAAACCGATACGTTCGTAAAGGCGCATCCCGACGCGAAGCCCGTGGTCGACGCCATCCGCGCGACCCAGGCCTGATGTCGATCGCCGTGCCGGGACGGATCGCCGGGGGCGGATCGCTGGTTGCCCCGCTGCTGGCGATCACCGACGCGGTCGCCGCCCTGATGCTGCTGGCGGACCTGATCGTGGTCTGCGGCTCGGTCGTCGCCCGCTCGCTGTTCAACGCGCCGGTCGAGTGGGCCGACGACGTGGCGCGCGGGCTGATGGTGGGGTCGAGCTTCTTCGGTGCGGCGAGCGCGCTCGCCCGCCTGGAGAATCCCGGCGTCGCCTTCTTCGTCGACAAGCTGCCGCCCTATCCGCGGCGGCTGGTCGACGCGGTCGGCGCGCTGCTCGTCGTCGCGGTTTCCGGCGCGGTCGCCTACAACGCGATCCAGCTCGGCATCTTCACCACCGGGCAGACGACCGGATCGGGCCTGCCGCTGCAGCTCACCTTCTATCCGATGAGCGTCGGCGCCGTCTTCATGACGCTGTTCGCGCTGGATCTGTTCCGGCGCCGGCCGTTGGGCGACATGGTGATCGGCATCGCGATCGTGGCAATCTTCGTCGGTGCTTATCTGGCCTGGGACGCCTTCGCCCCCGACACCGTTCCATCGTCAGGCACGTTCATGGTGCTGGGCTTCGTCGTGACGCTGTGCGGCGGCCTGCCGATCGGCTTCGCGCTGGCGCTCGCGGCCCTGCTGTTCATCTGGGTCGAGGGCACCCTGCCAGGCGTGATCTTCGCTCAGCAGATGGCGCGCGGCATCGATAATTTCGTGCTGCTGGCCATCCCGTTCTTCATTCTGGTCGGCTACCTGATGGAAGCGAACGGCATGTCCGTGCGCCTGATCGAGCTGTTGCAGCGCCTGGTCGGGCGCATGCGCGGCGGCCTGAACGTCGTCATGGTGACCTCCATGGTGATGTTCTCCGGCATCTCCGGCTCCAAGATGGCGGACGTCGCGGCGGTTGGCTCGGTCCTGATCCCGGCGGCCCGCCGCTCCGGGCAGAAGCCCGGCAATGCGGTCGCCCTGCTCGCGGCCTCCGCGGTGATGGCGGAGACCATTCCGCCCTGCATCAACCTGATCATTCTGGGCTTCGTCGCCAACCTGTCGATCGGCGGGCTGTTCATGGCCGGGCTGTTGCCGGCCGGCCTGATGGCGCTGGTGCTGATCGCGGTCTGCGTGATCTTCGGCAAAAATACGCCCCAGGCGGCCGTCGAGACCGGCCCGCGCCGCTCGCTGGTCAGCCTGTGGGGCGGCGGTGCCGCGTCGCTCGGGCTGATCCTGATGATCTTCATCGGCTTCAAGAGCGGCTTCGCCACCGCGACCGAGATCTCGGCCTTTGCCGCCCTCTACGCGATCGTCATCGGCGGCGTGGTGTTCCGCGAGCTGGGACCCCGCTCGGCCGCCCGCAGCTTCGTCCAGGCGGCGACCCGCTCGGGCCTGGTGCTGTTCATCGTCGCGGCCGCCCAGTCGCTCGCCTTCGTGCTGACCCTGCAACAGGTGCCGCATATGGTGGGCGAGGCGATGATCGCGTTGTCGCAGAGCGGCGGCATCTGGCTGTTCATGGTGCTGTCGATCGTGATCCTGATGCTGATGGGATCGGTGCTCGAGGGGGCTGCCGCCCTCATCATCTTCGGGCCGCTGCTGCTGCCGGTCGCAACCAAACTCGGGGTCGATCCGTTGCACTTCGGTGTGGTGCTGGTGATCTCCATGGGTATCGGCCTGTTCGCGCCACCGCTCGGGCTCGGGCTTTACGGTGCCTGCCTGATCGGCAACGTCCCGATCGAGAGTACGGTCAAGCCGATCCTGGGATATCTCGGCCTGCTGTTCCTGTGCCTGCTGGTCATCGCGTTCGTGCCGGCGATCAGCACGGCATTGCCGCACGCCTTCGGCTATTGAGAAGAAACACATGTTGAAACTTCTGCTGACCCACACCCCGCACATGCGCCGGCATTATTACGGGGAACGCGCGCTGGCCGGACTGCGCGACCTGGTCGACGTGCGCCTGCACGAGGAAGACGAGGCGCTGGACCCCGCCGCCCTCGTCGCCGCGGCCCGGGATGTCGACATCATCCTGGCCGACCGGCTGACCACGGGACCGGGCGAGATCTTCGCGCAATTGCCGAACCTCAAGGCGATCCTGCGCTGCGCCGTCGACATCCGGAACATCGACGTCGAAGCGGCATCGGCCGCCGGCGTGCTGGTGACCCGCGCCACGCCGGGCTTCGTGGCCTCGGTCTGCGAACTCGCGATCGGCTACCTGGTCGACCTGTCGCGCGGCATTTCGCGCGCGACCGCCGACTATCAGGCGGGCCGGACGCCCGAGGCCCGCATGGGCCGGCAATTGGCCAGCAGCACGCTCGGCATCATCGGCTACGGCGCCATCGGCCGCCAGCTGGCGCCGATCGCGGTCGCGTTGGGCATGGACGTGCTGATCACCGATCCCCATGCGAAGGTCATCGACGACCGCTTCGCCCAAGTGCCGTTCGACGAACTGCTGGCCCGATCGGACTATGTGCTGTGCCTGGCGGTCGCGACCGGGGAAACGGAAAACCTGATGGGTAGGGAAGCCTTCGCCCGCATGAAGCCGTCGGCCTATTTCCTCAACCTGTCACGCGGCAACCTGGTCGACGAGGCCGCTCTGGCCGCGGCCTTGGCCGACGGCACCATCGCGGGCGCCGCACTCGACGTCGGCCGCGCGGCCGACCAGATGCCGACACCGGCGCTGGCGCGCCTGCCCACCGTCATCGCGACACCCCATGTCGGCGGACTGACCCCACCGGCGATCGAACACCAGGCGCTCGACACCGTCGCGCAGGTCGCGGCCCTGGTCCGCGGCGAGATGCCGCCGGGCGCGGTCAACCATGACCGCTGGACCCGCCGCCTGCCCGTCTGAGGAGAGGAAACATGCCCGACGCAGCCCCGCGCCTGATCGCGCCGGCCCTGACGTGCGACTGCCACATCCATGTCTACGATCCCGCCAAGCCGGTAGCACCGACCGCGGCCGGACCCGGGCCCGCCTGGGCCGATGTGGACGCCTATCGGACCGTGCAGCGCCGCCTGGGCCTGACCCGCGCGGTCGTCGTGCAATCGACCGCCTATGGCACCGACAACAGCTGTGCCGTCGAGGCGATCGCCGAGCTCGGCCTTGCCGACACCCGGGGCGTTGCCGTCGTCGGTCCCGATGTGAGCGATGGGGAGTTGCAGCGCCTCACCGACGCCGGCATGCGCGGCGCGCGCTTCCAGATGCTGCCCGGCGGCGCGTTGCCGTGGAAGGCGCTGGAGCCGGTCGCTGCCCGCATCGCGGATTTCGGCTGGCACATCCAGCTGCAGATGGACGGCCGCCTGCTGGCGGACCGCGAGGCGATGGTGAAGCGGCTGCCCTGCCCGGTCGTCATCGACCATGTCGGCAAGTTCCTGGAGCCGGTGCCGGTCGGGCATCCCGGCTTCCAGACCCTGTTGCGCCTGCTCGACGGCGGCCGTACCTGGCTGAAGCTCGCCGCGGCCTATGAAGTTTCCAAGGCCGGCGCGCCGCTCTATCCCGACGTCGGCGCGCTGGCAAAGGCGGCGGTCACCGTCGCGCCGGAACGCATGATCTGGGCCAGCAACTGGCCCCACGTGTCGGTGCAGGACCTGCCCGACGACGCGATGCTGCTCGACCTGCTGCTCGATTGGGCGCCGGACGAGCCGGTGCGCCACCGCATCCTGGTCGAGAATCCGCAAACCCTTTACGGCTTCTGAGCGGTCAGAGCGCGGAGCTGTTCAGGCTTTCGATGACGGCGGGACGATCGAGCCCCTCGGACCGGCTCCATGCCTGCTCCCGCGATACGCGTACCAGCCGCAGTTCGGTGCCCTGCCGACGTTGCGCCCCGCCGAGGCGCGCGGCGAGCGCGCGGATCGTCCTGCTGCCGGTCGTCGTGCAGAGGAACGGCATCAGCCCATGCACGAAGCAGGCGCAACCGCCGACCACCATCGTGGCCCCGGTACGTGAGGCGAATTTGAGATGTTCGAAATAACTCTCGCCGACCGAAGCCGGGTGCTCGGTGAAAAGCCGCAGCATGAGGATTCATCCCACTAGAGCGTGTTCGTTTTAAATTGAAGCGTAACCTGAGTTGGCGAGATAGGCAGCGCACTCGGATGGCGAGAAACAGTCGAGCAGCTTGCCGATGCGCTGCCAAGTAGCTTGGATGGTCCGCTCGCCGGCCTTGCGCAGCA
>NZ_DASZBY010000092.1:0-7094 GCF_035943795.1 Aliidongia sp.
CTGACGGCATTGTCGGCCCGCTACCGCGCGCTCATCGATCGGGTGCCGGTGCTGCGGGCGGAGCGCGATGGGCTGGCGCGGCAGGTGACGGCCGACAACGGGTTTCTGAAGAACGGCAACGACACCTTGGCCGCCGCCGAGTTGCAGGCCCGGCTCAAGAGCCTGGTCGATGCCGTTCATGGCGAGCTGAAGAGCACGCAGATCCTGCCGATGCAGCAGATCGACGGCTTTCGGCGTGTCGGCGTACGTGGCGAGATGTTGATGAATTTGCCGGCGATGCAAAAGGTGCTCTACGAGACCGAGGCTGGGTCGCCGACCCTGGTGCTGGACGATCTCAGCATCCGCTCCAAGGCCGCCGACCGGCAGGAAGAACGCAATCCGGACGCGGTGCTGCTGGACGTCTCCGTCGACATCTACGGCTTCCTGCGAGGCGCGCCATGAGGGCGCGATGGGCAGCGGTCAGGTGGAGCGCCCTCTGCCTGACGCTCTGCGGCGCGATCGTCGCCGAATGGCAAGGATTGGCGGCGGTTCCGCCAGCGGTCGACCAGGGCGCCCCGGGATCGATCGGCCAGGCGGCGCCGGCCGCCGTCGCACGAGGCCTGCCGCTCGCCCCGCTGGAAGCCTACGGCGCCGTCACCGAACGTCCGCTGTTCAACCAAAGCCGCCGCCCGCCGCCGGCCACCGTCAATGGAACGGCAGGACCCGCGCCGACAACGTTCTCGGTCGCCGGCATCCTCGTTTCCGGACGGGAGCGGATCGCGCTGCTTCGGCAGGGAAACGACCGAAAGCTCCTGCGCGTCCGCGAGGGCCAGGCGCTCGGTGAGTGGACGGTGCGATCGATCGCGGCCGACCGGGTCGCGCTCGCCGGACATGGCGACGAGGTGACGCTGCAGCTCCACGGCAAGCAGGTGGCGAAGGCCGGGCGGTAAGGGCGGTCAGTTGTCGAAATCCTGCCGCCACTCGAGGATCTGGAACGGCTGGTTCGCCCGGCCGGTCAAGGAGACCACCGCGCGGCGCGTGATCGCTGGGGTCCCGGTCGTGACCGTGATCGTCACTGCCCGCTGATCCGCCGCCCCGATGAACGCCAGGGCCTCGTCGGGGACGGTGGGGCGGGCCTGGCCGCCGATCGGGACGCGCGCGGCGATGACGGCATCCGCATCCAGGGGCGCCATGCCCGGCAATGCCAGCAGCACCGAACGCGGCGCGCTGGCCGGATCGATCCGCTGGCTTTGGGAATAGACGGTCAGGAACGGACGGGCGCGATCGAACTCGTCCTGGCCGACGCCGGGCAGGGCCTTGAGATCTTCGACCAGCCGGAACGGCGCCGCCGCCAGATCGCGCAACCTCGGGCCGCCGAGCAATGCTGCGCTGCTGAGGTCGCCGGGCGGGGCGTCCGGCAGGATACCGGCCATCCGGCGTGCCGCAACCGCATCGATGATACCCTGTGCCGTGTCGCCTGGGATCCCAAGCCCCGTCAGCAGACCGCCGATGATTTCCAGTGGCGCCCAATTGAGATCGGCCTTGCCGGCCTCGTCCTGCAGCACGACGGTCATCGCGCTGCCGTCGAACGTCAAGACGTGTGGACTGCCGTTGGTGTTCCAACGCCGGGTGGGATCGGGATCGAGCAGATGGGCCAGTGCCAGCGAAACGCCGGCCTCGGCATGGGCGCGCGCCTCCGCGCCCTCGACCGTGTTCCGGCTGAGCGCCAGGGAATGGCGGCTCGCCAGCGCGAAGCCGGTCACCAGGATGGCGAGGACCGCCACGATGGCGAGCACGCTGACGAGGGCGAACCCGCTTTCGTCGTCGCGTCCCCGCCCGGGCACTTCAGGACCGCTTCTCGGCCAGCACCGGCTTGATCGCCTCCAGGCGGTTGCGCAACTCCTCGGTGACGTTGCGGGCCTCGTCGCTGTCGCGGATGATGCGCGGGGTCAGCAGGATCAGCAGTTCCGTGCGGTCGTCGTTGCGGGTCTGCGCCCCGAACAGCGCGCCCACGACCGGAATGTCGGCCAGGAAAGGAATGCCCGAACTGCCGACGGTCTTGTTGCGCAGGATGAGCCCGCCCAGCGCGATCGTGGCCCCGTCCTTGACCACGGCCGAGGTGACGATGCGGCGCTGGGTGATGGTCGGCGAATCGATGCCGGACGAGGTGGTCTTGGCCACGTCGCTGACCGACTGGTCGATGTCGAGCGTCACGATGCCGGTCTTGTTGACGCGCGGCGTCACCTGCAGCACCACGCCCGTGTTCACGTACTGGATGCTCTGGATCACCGCCGCGTCATTGGTGACCGTGCTCTGCGAGGTCTGGTTGATCACCGGCACCTGGTCGCCGACCTGCAGCGCCGCCGTGCGATGGTCCAGCACCAGCAGCTCCGGCGAGGACACGACGTTCACATGCGTGATGTCGGACAACGCGCTCAGCACCACCTTGGTGTTGGTGCCGCCCAGGACGTAGTTGAAGCCGGGTACCGAGCCGGTGATGTCCGCTGCCGTGTTGGTGAAGCTGCCCGCCTGGGACAGGCCGAACCGGCCGGCGCCCTTGGTGAAGAACCATTGCAGGCCGTATTTCAGGTCGTTGTTCAGCGTGACCTCGGCGATGGTCGCCTCGATCAGCACCTGCAGCGGAACGATGTCGAGCCGCTGCAGCGTCTGTTCCAGCATGTGGTAGTCGCGCGGCCGGGCGTAGATCAGCAGGATGTTGTTCTTGTCGTCGGCCACGACCTTCAATTTCGGCAAGCTGGGGTCGCTCGGCTCCGGCTGGCCGCCGAACGCGGACTTGAGGCCCGAGGCGAGCGTGGCCGGATCGTCGGTCCCGTCCGCAGGCGGCGCGGTCAGCGGGCCGGGCGGCAGGCCGCCCGTGGAACCGGACGTGCCCCCGGCGCCCCCGGTGGTCGGACTGCCGAGCGAGATCTGTCCGCCGCTGTTGCCGGGGGTTCCGCTGGTCCCGACCGTCCCGAGCCCGCCGGTGCCGCTGTTCAACTGGACGGCATTGGCCCCCGGTGCGATCTGCGACGAGGTCTGGGTTTGCGCCGTGCCGGTGCCGAAGACCTGGGAAATCACCTTGGCGAGGTCGGCGGCGCGGCTGTTCTGCACGTGGTATTCGAACAGGCGCGGCGTGCTCTCGTCGTCGCCCCGGTCGAAGCGCTCGACCCATCGCCGGGCCTCGTCGAGATAGGCCCGCTGCGGCGCCACCACCAGGACGGCATTCAGCCGGTCGAGGGGTTCGAAGCGCAGCACGCCGGCCAAGGGACCCGAGCCGTGGGCGCCGAACACCGTATTGAGATCGGCGACGACGGCGCGGGGCGAGCTGGTTTCGACTGGATAAATGGCGAACGACATGGCGGCGAGCCAGTCGACGTCGAAGCTTCGGATCAGGTCGACGACGGCGGCGAGGTCATCGCCGGTGCCGGTCAGGATCAGCAGGTTGCGCGCCGTGTCGGTCTGGACCGAGACGCCCTTCGGCAGGACGGCATCGATCGTCTCGCGCAGGCTGGCGGCGGCGACATATTTCAGCGGGACAACCTGGATGCCGACGCCGCCCGGCGAGGGTTTGACGGCCTGGCCCGCGACGGTAGCCGTCTCGGCGTGGCGGGCGACTTCGTCGACCGGGACGACTCGGTAGATGCCGCCGGTTTCCACCAGGCCGAAGCCGTCGGCGCGCAAAATGCCCTGCAGAGCCGGCAGCACCTGGTCGCGGTGCAGCGGCCGGGTGGTCTGAACCGTGATCGCCGCTTGCAGCTTGGGATCGACGACGTAGCTCAGGCCCAGCAGGTCGCCCAGGACCGAGCGCATGACCTCGTGCAGGTCGGTGTCGACGAAATTCAGGGTCACGTCGTCGCCCGGCGTGACCGTCGCGCCCCTGGACCCCGCCGAAACGGCGCGGACCGCGACACCGGTTCCCGGATGCACGATGGCGGCCGGCCGTGTCGAGGCGGGCTCGAGCGCCGTCGGCGGCATCAAGGCCGCAGAAGGTGCCGGCGCTTCGGCCACGGGCGCGGATTCCGGAGGCGCGGGAGGATCAATGTGCTGGCAGGAGCAGACCAGGAAGACGGGAAAGAAAAACGCCGCCGATCGGTATTTCCGGCCGATGCGTCGACCGCCAATGTGCAAACACGCCCAACCCGCTCGACTGATCAATTCACCACACCATACCGTCGTCGCTGGTCCGGATTTTGCGGACACTGCCATCGCCGAGCGTCTTATAGACAATTCGTATTTTAGTTTTGTGACTGTGGCGGACGAACCACGGCCGGCATCTACGCCGCGGCGTCCGTTTTGTGAATGCCGGCTTTCGCCGTCAAAGATCTTGGGAAAGCTCGGGTTCCCCTGGTACGTTCGCGGCGCGGCGAACCTTGGTCTTCCGAAACGATTCACGGGGTGCTCGATGGCGGCAAGTGAGGGCGTGCTTCGGTTCGGACCCTATCGCCTGATCCCGGATCGCCGTCTCCTGACTTGCCTCGATCAACCGGTGCCGCTGAGCGGTCGCCCGTTCGATCTGCTGGTCGCCCTGGTCGAGCGCCGGGACCGGATCGTTTCCAAGGACGAGCTCAAGTCCCTCGTCTGGCCGCACGCGGCCGTCGTCGAAGACCATACGCTGGTGGTCACGCTCGCGGCGGTGCGCAAGGCGCTCGGTTCCGACCAGGGCACGGCAAAGCTGGTGGGGACCATTCCCGGCCGGGGCTACCGGTTTCTGGGGCAGGTGCAAGCCGGCGACCTGGGCGATGAGCGGATCGCGCCCGGCCCGTCCGGCATCCGCGCCACGTCCAGCCATCTTCCGACGCCGCCGGATC
Organism: Aliidongia sp.; assembly: GCF_035943795.1. Classification (NCBI taxonomy): domain Bacteria; kingdom Pseudomonadati; phylum Pseudomonadota; class Alphaproteobacteria; order Rhodospirillales; family Dongiaceae; genus Aliidongia; species Aliidongia sp. The sequence continues at coordinate 4,788 of NZ_DASZBY010000092.1, forward strand.
GGCTCGTCGGTCGCGAGGACGATATCGCGACGCTGCTCGGGCGCTTGCCACAAACACGGCTCATCACGTTGCTGGGGCCGGGTGGAATCGGCAAAACCCGTCTGGCGATCGGCTTGGCGGAAGAGGCGGTCCGGCATTATCCCGACGGCGTCTGGTTCGTGGAACTCGCACCGCTGCGCGATCCGCGCCTCGTGGTCGAAACCATCGGCGCGATGTTCGGGCTGGCGAACCAGGCCGGCCGGCCGGCTTGCGAGGTGATGACGACCTTCCTGCGCCGCAAGCAGCTTCTGCTCGTGCTCGACAATTGCGAGCACCTTGCCGAAGAGATCGCACGGCTGGCCGAAGCGATCACGACCAGCTGCCCGACCGTGACCCTTCTGGTGACGAGCCGCGAACGGCTGTCGATCGCCGGCGAATTCACCTTCCAGGTTCCTGCCCTCGCCACGCCGGACAGCCGGTTGCCGGTCGCGGTGGAGGACGCGATGCGCTTCAGCGCCGTTCGCCTGTTCGTGGATCGGGCGGCGTCCGTTCTCGGCAGCTTCGCGCTGACGGCGGAAACCGCCCCGCTGGTCGCCGAGATCTGCCGGCGCCTCGACGGTCTCGCGCTCGCGATCGAGCTGGCGGTGGCCGGGCTCGAGCTGTTGAAGCCGGCCGACCTGCTGTCGCATCTCGACGCCCGGTTCCGATTGTCGATCGGTGGCGGCGGCCGCTCGGCGCAGCCGCGCCACCAGACGCTCAGGGCGACGATCGATTGGAGCTACGACCTGCTGTCCGGGCGCGAGCGGATCCTGCTGCGGCGGATGTCGATCTTCGCGGGCAGCTTCACCGTGGCATCCGCCGGGGCCGTCGCCATGGACGCGGCGGGCGAGCCGCTCGAATTGATCCATCTCATGCTGGGCCTGGTCGACAAGTCCCTGGTCGTCCCGCTGCCGGACGCCGGCGGCGAGCGCCGGTTCCGGCTGCTGGAATCGACCCGCGCCTATGGCCTGGAAAAGCTCGATGCCGACGAGCGGACGCGGTGCCTCGAATGTCTCGTCGATCATCTGATCGGGCGGTACAAGCAGGGCGAGGTCCTGTGGCCGACCACGGCAACCGATGCCTGGCGCGAGGCCTACGAGGCGGATCTGGAGAACCTTCGCGCGGCCCTGGAATGGGCCTTCGCGACCGATGGCGACGCGGCGCGCGGCCTTGAACTCGTCGGCCATACCCAGGAACTCTGGTTCGAAACCCAGCTTGTGTCCGAGCAGCGGCGCTGGCTCGAGATCGCGGAAATGAAGGTCGACGAGACGACACCGCCCGCGATCCTGGCGCGTCTGCGCCTGGCCGCCGGCCGAAGCGCCCACATGGGCGGGCGGCAACATCTGGAATCGAGCCTGCAGGCGCTGGATCTGTTCCGGCAGACCGACGAGCCGCTTTATACGGCGATCGCGCTCAGCCAGGTCGGCAAGATGCTGTTGCGGCCGGGCGACGTCGCCGAGGCCGAACCATATCTGCGCGAAGGCGTCGCCCGTCTCCGTGCCGTCGGTCCCACGAAATTCCTGGTGCTGGCACTCGGCATCATGGTCGGCATGTACTGGTTCGCCAACGACATCGACGGCGCGCGGGCTCATCTCGAGGAAGCGCACGATCTGGCGCTCGGCTTCGGCGATGCGCGGCAGCTCGAGTTTGCGGCCGCCGTCCTGGCCGAGCTGGATTTCGCGGCCGGCCGGCGGGAAGAGGCCATCGCGCGGGCGCGGGCCGTCCAGGCGGCGTGCCGCATGCGTGGCAGCACGGTCAGCCTCGCCACCGTCTCATCGAACCTCGCCGGCTATCTGGTCGCCATCGGCGATGCCGCGGGCGGGCGCGAGGTCGCCGGCGAGGCACTGAGGCTCGCGCTGGCACTGGGCGCAAACGCCTGGGTGATGAACTGCTTCCAGCATCTGGCGCTGGCGGCGGCGATTGATCGGGAACCGGTCCGCGCCGCCCGTCTCGCCGGCTACAGCGACGCCTATTTTCGCGCCGAACATCGAACCCGGCAACCCAATGAGCGATCGCTCTGGCTCGACCTCAGCGCCCGGCTCGAGCAGGCACTGTCTCCTGCCGAACTGGCGCGCCTGCTGGCGGAAGGTGCCGCCTGGAGCGAGGAAGACGCCGTGGCGGTCGCCCTGGCCGGATGACGTTGTCGTGATTTAGGCGAGGCCGTTTTGGACGAGGATGGTTGCGACTTCTGTGAAGAGGTTTTTTGGGATGAATGAGCCGATTGTGGTTCGTTTGGCGAGGCGTTCTGCGAGGTCTGGGTTTTTGATGATTGCGACGTTAGCGGCGGTT